>NZ_JAOPHO010000024.1:0-63613 GCF_033141925.1 Peribacillus sp. CSMR9 | reverse complement strand
CCCCTCCCAGATAGACTGTTAAGAACATTTTATCATGCTCTCTTTTTTACTCTGTCTACCTGTAGGGGATAATACCATTTCAATTGAAGTGAGTCTCTTTCTTTATGAGTGTGTATTGTATTCGGATTTTATTCTAACATGATTAATAGCGTTTAGGGCCTGGAAAAGTGTGAAGGGAAGTGAGTCGCCGAGATTGTGATTTAAAGACGATTATCTTTTCTTTTGTGTATAACTTCATCATTAAATCGCTTTAAATGCGTAATAGGGATATAAGTATATAATTGTAATTTTTACTTTTTTTGTAGTAGGGGGAAATTTTGTATGATATTATGTTAGATGGAAAATCTAGATAATCCTGGAAAAGAGGGGTGCAGATTGGGTGACCAAACTATTGTAAAAACTTAAGGAGCTCGTCTTCATGAAACCTACCGACTCAAAAAGTCTATGGGGAAATACAATTTATTTACAAGTTTTCTCTGCGTATTCACTGCTTATGCTCGGAGTATTTATTGACATGTTAGCCATTATGACCATTGTTGCTTTTGAATGGGAAGTAGACCCTACCATGATTGGATTGATTCCTGTTGCGTATGCACTTCCTGGAATTTTATTTAGTTCATGGGCAGGTGTGATGGCTGATCGCTTTAGAAAAATTCCAATTATGATGTTTTGTAACCTAATGGTTGGTCTATTAACAATTGTTCTTTTATTTGTCCAAAATATTTATTGGCTTTTGTTAGCATTAATGATTCGTTCCATTTTTACCGTTTTCTATTTTCCTGCACAGCAAACACTAACACGACAGATTGTTTCCCCTGATCTGCTTACCAAAGCGGTAAGTATCAATGGGATAGTTGAGCAAGGAACCAAGATAGTGGGTCCACTTATAGGAGGAATGTTACTGAGCTGGTTTCAGCCAGAGTTTTGTCTAATTATAAGGGCAATATGCTGTTTTCTAGCTGCTTTAGTTCTGTTACCCACAATAAGGTTAAAGGAATCTCTGTCAAGAGAACATTTTGAAAAGCAACAGCAAAGTACTTGGACTGCTTGGTTACAAGGTTGGGGTTATGTATTATCCAATCGGATAATTTTATCAACCATGATTTTCGTTACAATAGCTATGGCAGTTTTACAATTAGTGGACTCACAGTTCCCTACTTTATTTAAGAGTTTGTTCCCAAATGATAAGAGTAAAATGGGATACTTCATTTCTATTATTGGTCTTGGGGGAATAATTGGCGCATTCGTAACTCAGAAATTAAAACATTTTCAATATGGTTGGGCAGTATGTGGAGGCATTGCTTTAATGGGAATTGGCTTTGGTGGGATTGCTCTGATAAGCCCCAGTACATCCCTCATTTTTGGCTATCTGATTAGTTTTATCGCTGGTATTGGAAGTGGACTTATGCTTGTGACCAATCAAGTCATTCTGCAAAAAGAATCCCATCAAGAACAGGTCGGAAGAGTATTTGGGATTCAAAGCAGTTTAACAAATGCAGTCCTCATCATTTCTCCTGCTATGAGCGGACCACTGGTTCACTTTTTCGGAGTAACCCAACTCTATTTTTATGTGGGTATTGGGCTCATCATCATTGGAGTAATTGGGGTTTTATTACAAAAATATTTTTGGGTAAACACGAACACATAAGTGTAAATAATCGAAGGGAGGATCTTGTATGTCCAATGAGGAGTGTTACCCTTTTAGTCATCCACAGAGGAGAATATGGTATACAGAAGTTATTTATTCAGGTAAAGGAATATGTAATCTAAAATTCTTGTTCAAGATCAATCGAAAAATGAATTATTCGATATTAAATCGTGCCGTGAATCGTGTCATCAGTGAACATGATGGTCTGCGTATCAGGCTGAAAGAAAATAGGCACCAGGAACCTGAGCAATATTTTGTTAAACATCAAGAACGAGAATTTGACTTCTTCGACTTCAGTTCCGAGAGAGATCCGGATTTGCTGGAAAAATGGATTGAGCAGAAGGCGCAAGAAACGTTTACGTTATTTGATTCTGATTTATACTATTTTGCTTTAATAAAAATAAGCGATAATGAGTGTGCCGTCTTTGGCAATGTTCATCACATTATCATGGATGGTTTATCAATCCAAATTTGGACTAGACAGATTGCTAAATATTATCATGAGTTTCATAGTGAGAAAGATGTGAGCATCCCTAAGAGCTCATATGTTCAGTTTCTAGTCGATGAACAGACGTACTTGAACAGCAGTCGTTTTCAAAAAGATCAAAGCTTCTGGTTAGAGGAATTCAAAACACTTCCATCGGTGACGGGATTGAAACCCTATAATGCTTACCAAGTTAGTACGAGAGCATCACGTGAGTCGTTTATATTATCGGAACATTCGAAGAAAAAGGTAGAGGAATTTTCTGACCATTCCGGATTTAGCATATATACTCTTTTTGTTGCTGCGCTTTCGTTATCGATGTATCGATGGACTTCGTCGCTTGATATTGCCTTGGGAATGGCTTATGGCAATCGTATGACTAAAATGGAGCGGGAATTAATTGGAATGATGGTGAGTACAGTTCCTCTGAGAATGGATATCGATCCTGAGGAAGAAGCACTCTCATTTATTGGTCGAGTGTCGAGAAAACAACGTAAAGCCTTACGACATCAGAAATATCCATTTGATTTGTTATTAAAGCAGATGAATCAAGAGAATAACAATAGTGTTCGACTTTTTGGAACTACGATCGATTATAGAGAGCGTGGTGAAAGTGGTGACTCTCTTTGGATTCCAAATCGTGAAGAAGTGCAAGATTTTGCAGTGCATCTCGAAAACTTGACTGATATAGACTCTTTGCAAGTACATATTGATTATCGTGAAGAATTATTTTCCAAAGAAGAGATAACTCGCTTTTTTAAAACCATGCTAGCATTAATGGAAAACATATATAAAAATCCGAAGCAGAAGGTTGCTGAGATCGAAATCCTTTCAGAGGAGGATAAAAGAAAAAGTTTAGTAGAGTTCAATGATCCTAAGCTTGACTTTCCACCTCAAGCAACCATTCATGAGTTGTTTGAGCAGCAAGCGATGATTCATCCCAATGCCATTGCAGTTATGTATGAAAAGGAGAGGCTTACTTATAGGGAGCTTAATGAACGTGCGAATCAATTAGCTCACTATCTGCAGAAAAAAGGAGTAGGACCCGATTCGTTGGTTGGACTTTGTGTTGAGCGTTCTCCTGACATGGTTGTAGGTATTTTGGGGATTCTGAAGGCTGGTGGAGCTTATGTTCCACTCGATCCAACATATCCAGAGCAGCGACTTCGGTATATTTTAGAGGACGCTGGCATTCAGTTGGTCGTAATGCAAGAAAGTTTAAAAGGATCGAAATGGTTACCAGAGAATATCAAATCGATTTGTCTTGATCGAGATCAATTTGAGATTGAGAAAGAAGGTACTGCTTTACCGATTTCTGATGTCAGTCCCCAACATCTCGCTTACGTGATTTATACTTCAGGGTCAACAGGGAATCCGAAGGGAGTTATGGTAGAGCATCACAATGTAATTCGTTTATTTAAATCAACGGAATGCTGGTATCAGTTTGATGAAAAAGATACTTGGACGCTATTCCATTCTTATGCGTTTGACTTCTCGGTATGGGAAGTTTGGGGGGCATTGCTCTATGGTGGAAGATTGGTCGTTGTTCCTTACTGGATCAGTCGATCGCCCAAGGATTTCTATCAACTGTTATTAGAGGAAGAGGTTACGGTTCTTAATCAGACACCATCCGCATTTCGACAATTGATACAGGTGTGTGAACAAGAAGATGAGAATAAAAACTTGCATCTGCGCTATGTCATATTTGGTGGGGAAGCACTCGATCCTACCAGCTTGCTACCATGGTTTCAAAGATATGGAGAGCAGAAGCCACAGCTAATCAATATGTATGGAATTACAGAAACTACCGTTCATGTTACTTATTATCCAATTACTCAAGATGATGTGCAGCATTCTTCAAAAAGTAATATCGGAAAGCGGATTCCAGATTTAGAAGTGTATGTGCTAGACGCTTGTCAACAGCCTGTGCCTTTTGGCGTAGCTGGCGAACTATATATTGGCGGAGCAGGACTCGCACGTGGGTATTTAAACAGACCCGAATTGACAGCAGAACGTTTCATTCCTCATCTATTCAGTAGTGACCCGGGAGCGCGATTATATCGGTCAGGAGACTTAGCGAGATACTTGCCGGATGGAAGTCTGGATTATCTTGGGAGGATTGATCACCAGGTGAAGATCCGTGGTTTCCGAATTGAACTCGGGGAAATTGAATCTGCTTTAAACGCGCATGCAACCATAAACGAGGCTGTTGTGATCGTTCGAGAAGATCAGCCAGGTGATAAACGATTAGTGGCATATGTCGTGGGTGATGGAAATGTAGGTGCATATAGAGAGTATCTCAAGGCGGAACTACCAAGCTATATGGTTCCTTCAGAATTTGTGATGATCGAAGCCATTCCACTAACTGCGAACGGTAAAGTTGATCGTGAGGCCTTACCTGTACCAGAGGAGAGGGAAATCAAAAGTGAATGTGTTGCCCCCCGGAATGCTAAAGAAGAAACACTGGCTACCATTTGGGAGCAAGTATTAGGGATTAAAAAGGTGGGAATCCATGATAACTTCTTTGAAGTTGGTGGAGACTCGATCCTCAGCATTCAGATCATATCACTAGCGAATCAATTGGGCTTAAAACTTACACCTAAGCAAATGTTTGAACACCAAACGATTGCCGAGTTGGTACAAGTAGTCAAAGAAGATGATCAGGGAGTACAAGCGGAGCAGGGTGCTGTGATGGGAGAGGTACCGCTCACTCCGATTCAGTACTGGTTCTTCGAGCAAGAACATCCGCATCCACAACATTGGAATCAGTCGATGCTTTTGAGAGTAAGAGAGAGATTGAATGTGGAGTTACTAGAGGAAGCCCTATTATACTTACTCAAACATCATGACGCCTTACGTTTCCGATATGGACAGTTGCTCAATGGAACCTGGAAGCAGAGAAATGAGGGGATCGATGAACAGTCTGTACTTCGTGTGATAAAGCGGAACGATGCTGATCAACAAGGGTGGAATCAAGTGATTCAAGATGAGATGGATATCACTCAAGCCAGTTTCAATTTACTTAAAGGTCCGTTGATGAGAATAGTGTACTTCGATGGTGGTTCGAATGGGAACGATCGATTATTCTGGACGATTCATCATTTAGTAGTAGATGGGGTATCATGGCGAATTCTATTGGAAGATTTACAGGCAGTATACAACCAGTTGAAACAAGGTAAGAAGGTTCGGTTACCTGCGAAAAGTACATCCTTTAAAGAATGGTCGGAACGACTACAGGCATACAGTGAGTCAGATATTTCAAAAGAAGTACTAGATTATTGGCATGAACACGTAGCAAAACAAGTGATGACGATTCCGATGGACCATCCTATACAGGAAACGACAGAAGCATCGACTGATCAAGTGACGATGACGTTGGGAGCAGATGAGACCCACGCGTTGTTACATGAAGTTCCTGCGACTTATAAGACTCGGATCAATGAGGTATTATTGACGGCATTAGTACAAGCTATAGCCGACAGTACAAATCAGCATAAGCTTTCTGTTCACATGGAAGGACATGGGAGAGAAGAGATGATCGAAGGTGTTGATCTATCGCGGACAGTGGGTTGGTTCACGAGTATTTACCCGGTTCACTTTGATCTTCAGGGAACAACGACACCTATTGAGGGATTAAAAGCTGTGAAAGATCAATTGCGTCGAATTCCGAATCATGGTGTTGATTATGGTATTTTACGTTACTTGAACAGAGAATTGCTTCCGTTCTATCAGCAGCAAAAACCATCGATAAGCTTTAATTATTTGGGACAATTGGATCAAGTGTTTTCCAAAGAATCCTTGTTCATGCAGGAGACAGGATTTACACGCTTAGACCATGCTCCAGAATCGAAACCATCTCACCCGATTGATGTTGTCGCTATGGTAAAAGATGAAAAGCTACATTTTGTTTGGATGTACAGTAGAGAACAGTTTTCTAGATTGACAATTCAAGAGATGGCAAAGGGCATGTTAAATCAGCTTCGATTGCTGATAAATCCACCAGCTGCAGAGTCTGCTTTTACGGTATCTGACTTTGCTGATGCAGAGGCTCTGACGGAAGAAAGCTTGAGTAAAGTATTACTTAAATTAACAAAGAAGAGGGTGTAACGATGAGCGACATTATCGATATATACGGATTATCACCCTTGCAAAAAGGGATACTGTTTCATACTTTATATGATCAAGACGATGATCATTCTTTTTCCTACATTGTACAGGTAGATTTCATACTTGGCGGTCGATTGGATGTTGCTGCTTTCGAAAAGGCTTGGGAATACATCATTCACCGACATGAGATCCTACGTTCTGTTTTTGTGTGGGAGGAAGTAGAAAAGCCATTGCAAGCTGTTTATCAACGTCTTCCTTTTACCATTCGTCGAGAAGATTGGAGCGCTCTTCCATGTGGAGAGAGGGAAAAGAAATTACAACAGTTTTTGAATGCTGATCGGAGGCAAGGGTTTTCGTTAGACGAAGCACCGTTGATGAGAATCACTGCGATCAAAGAAGCAGAAGAAGAAACGAGAATCATTTGGACACATCATCATATTTTGTTGGATGGATGGAGTGTGTCCCTGGTCTTCAGTGAAGTGATGGAAGTTTATTTCAAGATGATAAATGGAGAAGCATTCGACCTTCCCAAGTCTCTTCCCTATAAAAAATATATCCAGTGGATTAATAAACAAGATCGAAGTAAAGCTGAGAAATTCTGGACAGAAGAATTAAAAGGATTTCATGCACCTACGCCATTAATGATGGAAAGAAATGACCAGGGGCAGGAGAAGGGTTATGGAGAGAGCGTTTATCGGCTATCTGAGGAACTGACTGAGACTATACAAGAGTGGGTGCGAAATAGTCAGCTAACATTAAATACGTTAGTACAAGGAGCCTGGGCTTACTTGATGAGCCGCTATAGCGGCGAAAGCGACATCGTATTTGGTGTGACTAGCTCTGGACGTCCTGCTGAATTAGTAGGAGCAGAGAAAATGGTTGGTCTATTTATAAACACATTGCCTACCCGAATTCGGGTAACGGATGATCATTCATTAGTGGACTGGCTCCGTAAGATACAGATGAAAGAACTGGAACGGAGACAATATGAGTATAATTCATTGGTCGATATTCAAGGTTGGAGTGAAGTTCCAAGGGGTAGTGATTTATTTCATACCTTGTATGTGTTCGAAAATTACCCGATACAAGGAGAGCGCAAGTCTGATTTAAGAGTACTAGAGGTCCAAAGTGCTGAACAAACAAATTATCCTTTGACGCTCATTGCAATGCCAGGTAAGCAACTCACTTTGAAGTTGATGTATGACCGGCATCATTTTGATGAAGAGACCATTCAGCGGATTCAGGGCCATCTATCGCAAACATTGATCCAGATGACGAAAAGCTCAGACCCAAAGTTATCCGAAATTACCTATTTAACAAGGGAAGAGCGGACACAACTGCTAGAGAAATGGAATGATACCCAAGTAGAATATTCATGTGAGAGCATGATTCATGCGTTATTTGAGCGGCAAGTGGAGAAAACGCCAGAAGCGATCGCGGTTATGTATGAAAATGAGCAACTTACCTATAGAGAGCTGAATGAGCGTGCTAATCAGCTGGCTCACTATTTACAGAAGCAAGGTGTGGGTCCAGAGTCTTTAGTCGGCGTTTATATGGATCGATCCCCGCAAATGATGATAGGGTTGCTAGGGATTCTAAAGTCAGGAGGAGCCTATGTTCCGCTTGATCCTACGTATCCCGAGAAGCGGCTACGCTATATATTAGAAGATGCTAGAATCGAAGTGCTAGTGACGCAAGAAAGGTTAGAAAAAATAGGTATATCCGAACAAATCGAAATAATTTGTATGGATCAAGATCGCATTGCGATTGAACAAGAAGAACCGACCGCATGTACAAGCAGTGTAACAGGAAAAAATTTAGCATACGTCATGTATACTTCCGGATCTACAGGAAAACCAAAGGGAGTGATGATCGAGCATCATTCGGTGATCAATTATCTTGAATGGATGCAACATCAATATCCACTATCTGAAAGAGATGTGGTTTTGCAGAAAACACCGATCTCATTCGACGTTTCTGTGTGGGAGTTATTTTGGGGAATTAGTGTAGGAGCATGTGTATCCTTCCTTCCCCCGGGCGGGGAGAAAGATCCTTCTATAATGGCTGAAGTGATAGAGAATCATCGGGTTACGATTGTCCAATTTGTTCCCTCGATGCTATCTGTTTTCATAGATCACTTCAATCAGATTGAACTGAAACGGAAATGTTCATCCGTGCGTCATGTGTTTTCTGGTGGGGAAGAGCTTAGTCCAGGGTTGGTTAGACGATTTCAACAGCACTGGGATGAGAGCGGACAAGTTAAATTGACCAACTTTTATGGACCAACAGAAGCAACCATTTATGTGAATGCATATGACTGTCAATCCAATCAAGAATTTGTTTCCATTGGCAATCCGATACAAAATATCCAGCTTTATGTATTCGATCAGAATCAGCGCTTGCAATCGGTAGGGATTGAGGGTGAGTTGTATATTGGTGGTGCAGGCTTAGCACGTGGTTACTTAAACCGACCTGATCTAACTGCTGAACGATTCGTTCCGCATCCGTTTCAATTTGGAGAACGGCTATATCGAACCGGGGATCTAGTAAGATATCTAACTGATGGAAATTTAAAATTCATAGGAAGAATGGACCATCAAGTGAAAGTGCGCGGCTTTCGGATTGAGCTTGGAGAAATTGAAGCGACTTTAGAAAGGCATACGTCTATCAAAGAGGCTGTCGTGATCATTCGAGAAGATCGCCCAGGCGATCAGCGATTGGTAGCGTATGTGATAAGCGATGGAAATATCCAAAAGTGGCGAGAGTATCTCCAAAACCAATTACCGAATCACATGGTTCCAGCACACCTTGTAGAGTTGGATTATTTCCCGCTTACTCCGAATGGGAAAATCGACCGAAAAGCCTTACCAGAACCGGAGGGACAGCCTATGGGAGCCTTTAACGTCCTACCGCGAACGCCATCGGAAGAGCTCATCGCAGCGGTTTGGAGTCAAGTATTAGGAATAGAAAATATCGGCAATCAGGACTCTTTCTTTGAACGGGGTGGGCACTCACTGCTTGCTACCCAAATCGTCTCTCGATTACAAGAAGCATTCCAGATCAAAATCCCGCTACGCGAACTTTTCAAGTACGATACGGTGAAGGCATTGGCGAAGCGACTGGATCAGTTGTGTAAAGGAGACAAAAAACGAGAGATTCCGCCACTTGTACCTATGGCACGGGAAGAATCCATTCCGCTTTCCTACGCACAGAAACGCCTATGGTTCATTGATCAGTTAACGCCAAATAGTGCGATGTACAATATTCATGCAGCATGCCGACTGACAGGGAAATGGTCACTTGAAGCATTGGAGACGGGATGGAATCAGTTGATTGAACGTCATGAATCATTGCGGACGGTGATTCAAGAGCGAGAGGGTCAACCGATCCAACAGATTCAGTCGCATGTCTTCAGGCCCCTCCCCCAAATGGACCTAACAATTCTCTCTCTGGAAGACAGAGAAAGAGAGATGAAGCGGTTCATTCAAAACGAAGCGGAAGAACCATTTCATTTGGGACAAGGTCCCTTGATTCGAACGCGAATTTTGAAAATGGACAAAGAGGAATGGATACTCCTTTGTACGATGCATCATATTATTTCGGATGGATGGTCAATGGGAATCTTGCTCGAAGAATGGATGGCTTTTTATGAAGGAGCGCTAAGTGGAAAGCCAGTGGAGCTGAAGAAGTTACCTGTTCAATATGCGGACTTTGCCCTGTGGCAAAAAGAATGGCAAAAAGAAGAGGATCTTGATGAACACCTTCAATATTGGAAGGAAGAATTGCATGGTGAGTTACCGGTCTTGCAATTACCGATGGATCGTCCTCGCCCTGCTGTTCAAACTCACCGTGGTGCAAGTCAGACTCTGATGTTGTCGTATTTCCTACGAGAAAAGCTCAAGGAGTTAAGTCAGCAAGAAGGAACCACCTTTTTTATGACCTTAATGGCGGCGTATCAAAGCTTTCTTGCTCGTTATACGGGACAAGACGACATCTTGGTTGGAAGCCCGATTGCGAACCGGAATGTTAAAGAGATTGAAGGATTAATTGGTTTCTTTGTAAATACGTTGGTTTATCGAGCTGATTTCAGTGGAAATCCGACGTTCCAAGAACTTCTGTCGCAGATACGAATAAAAGCACTAAAAGCATACGAGTACCAGGACATTCCGTTTGAGAAAGTGGTAGAAGCGGTAAAACCTGAACGGAATACCAGTCATTCGCCGATTTTCCAGACCATGTTTACCTTACAGAATACGAAACAAGGGTTACCTCAGCTATTTGAAAGAAACATGGAGATGATGGAAAGTCATACTTCGATTGCCAAATTTGATTTGAGTTTGTTTGCATCGGAGACGGAAGAAGGGCTATTGCTAACTTTTGAATATAATACCGATTTGTTTAATGCTGCAACCATTGAACGAATGGCAGGACATTTTGAACATTGGTTATCTGAAATTGTATCACATCCAAAAGATTCTTTAACAAAACTGAATATGCTGCCGAAAGCAGAATATAAGCGGTTACTAGAGGAATGGAATGACACAGATGTTGTCGACCTACGTGAAGAAACGATTCATACATTGTTTGAGGAACAAGTGGAGAAAACGCCAGAAGCAATCGCGGTAGTGTGCGAAGATGAGGAGCTGACATATCGGGAACTGGACGAACGTTCCAATCAGTTGGCCCATTATCTCCATAAGCGTGGGGTGGGATGTGAATCATTGGTTGGGATCAGCGTTATACGTTCATCCGAGATGATTGTCGGTCTTTTAGGAATCATGAAATCAGGAGGAGCGTATGTACCGATTGATCCTTCGTATCCGGAGAGTCGATTACGGTATATTTTAGCGGATGCTCATATCGAAGTACTGGTGACACAGGAAAAGTTGCCGCAAAAAATGACGTTACCGGAATCCGTTGACATGATTTGTATCGATCGTGATCGAGCGGCGATCGAACAGGAAGTGACGACGGCATGTACGAGTGAAGTGACAAGCGATAACCTAGCTTATATCATCTATACCTCAGGATCAACTGGCAATCCTAAGGGAGTGATGATTGAGCATCGGAGTGCGTTGACGATGATCCAGTGGGCACATCAAACCTATTCCCGACAGGAATTAGCGGGAGTGCTGGCTTCAACTTCACTATCCTTTGATCTATCGGTTTTTGAAGTGTTTGTTCCTTTGACGATGGGTGGCAAGGTGATTGTCGCTGAAAGTGCTCTTCATCTGGACAAGTTGTCTACGAAGGATGTGACTTTGGTCAATACTGTACCATCAGCCGCGAAGGAATTGGTTCGAGCAAATACAATCCCTTCTTCGGTAAAGGTGATGAATTTGGCTGGAGAACCGTTGCCCCAGTCATTAGTCGAGCACTTGTATGAGAGTAGTCCAATTGAAAAGGTGTACAACTTGTACGGTCCATCCGAAGATACTACTTATTCCACGTATATGAAGCTAGAAAAGGGTGTCAAGTACAAGGTACCACCGATTGGCAGACCAATTTCTAACACGGAAGTATATGTCCTCAGTGCAAACCAGCAAATGGTACCGATTGGTGTAGCCGGTGAGCTTTACATTGGGGGATCAGGCTTGGCGCGTGGCTACTTAAACCGCCCTGACTTAACAAACGAGCGTTTTATCCCGCATCCATTTAAAGAAGGGGAGCGAGTATATCGGACGGGGGACCTTGTGAGGTACCTGCCGGACGGGACTTTGGATTATCTCGGTCGGATCGATCATCAAGTGAAGATCCGTGGATTCCGGATTGAGCTAGGTGAGATTGAAGCGACGTTACAAAGTCATTCATTGGTAAACGAAGTTGTTGTGATGGTACGAGAAGATCATCCGGGTGATCAGCGTTTGGTTGCCTATGTAGTGGGAGAAGAAAATGCTCATGATTGGCGTGATTATCTCAAGACAAAGTTACCAAATTACATGGTTCCGGCACACTTTGTCGGATTGACAGCTTTCCCGCTCACCCCAAATGGGAAAATCGATCGGAAAGCCTTACCTGCACCAGAGCGCAAAGGAGCAGAGGGTGGTTATGTTGCCCCTCGTACACCTACGGAAGAAGCAATTGTCTCGATATGGCATCAAGTTTTAGGCGTTGAAAATATCGGGATTCATGATTCTTTTTTTAAACTTGGTGGCCATTCATTACTCGCTACACAAGCTGTTACTAGCCTGAAAGAAGCCTTTGGGATTGAGTTACCACTGCATGATTTATTTACGTATACTACGGTGCAGGAATTGGCAGAACGGGTTAATCAGCTGCAATGCAGTGGAAATGAGCAAGCACAGAATGATAGTAAGGGGAATGTAAGTTTTCAAGACTATATTCAAAAAGAAACAGCAGCGAGTAATGATGAAGAGTTACTTGAACTTCTTAAGCAATTGGAAGAGTTATCAGAGGAAGAAGCGCAAGGTATATTCGAGAGCAACTTGGTTGAGGAAGGGGTAAAAAAATGAGAAGTGATTTACTTGCGAAGCTGGATTCGCTTTCTCCTGAGAAAAGGGAGTGGCTTCTGAAGCAGATGCAAAAAAAGGAGAAAGAAACGCTTCCGTTGTCCTATGCACAACAACGATTATGGTTTATGGACCGATTTAACCCAAACAGTTCATTATATAATATTCCGACAGTATGGCGTCTGAAAGGGCATTGGCTACCTGGAGCATTGGAAAAGGGATTAAATCGGCTCATTGAGCGTCATGATTCATTACGCACCGTTTTTAAGGAAGTAGGAGACCAACCGGTACAACATATTGTGGAATATCTTCCTGGAAAACTACCTGTAGAGGATTATTCTCACCTTCCTCTGGAAGTAAAGGAAAAAGAGATAGAGAGTTTGATTGCAAGAGAAGCGCAGGAGCCATTTGATTTAATGAATGGCCCTTTGATCCGCAATCAACTGGTTCAATTAGGGAAAGATGAATGGTTATTGCTATGTACCATGCACCATATTATTTCTGATGCGTGGTCCATTGGCATATTGATCAATGAATTGCTTGCCTTCTATGAGGAGGAAACGAGTGGGAAGCCTGCTGGACTAAATTCGCTATCGATTCAATATGCAGACTTTGCGAAATGGCAAAAGCAGTGGTTGCAGGGTGAAGTGTTGGATCGACAACTCACGTATTGGCAGGAAGAATTGTCCGGTGAGCTTCCTATATTACAACTGCCGTTGGATTGCCCTAGACCGGTTACGCAAACGTACGCTGGGGACACATGTCGTGTGATTGTACCTCACACACTACTCAGTGCATTGAAGAATTTAAGTCAGCGAGAAGGATCCACATTATTCATGACCTTAATGGCTGCGTATCAGAGCTTTCTTGCTCGCTATACGGGGCAAAATGATATTCTCGTCGGAAGTCCGATTGCGAATCGGAATCATAAAGGAGTAGAGGAATTAATCGGCTTCTTTGTTAATACGTTAGTCTATCGGGCGGACCTGAATGGGGCTCCTACGTTCCGGGAGATTTTGTCTCAGATAAAGAAAAAGGCGTTGAAGGCATATGAATATCAAGATATTCCGTTTGAAAAAGTGGTAGAAGCGGTACAACCTGAACGGAGCACTAGCCATTCGCCCATCTTCCAGACCATGTTTACGCTACAGAATATAAAACAAGAACGATTAGAGCTGTCTGGGAGAAGTTTGGAAATGATAGAAAGTAATATCTCCATCGCGAAATTTGATTTGAGTCTAACCGCGTATGAGGTGGAGGAAGACCTACATGTCACTTTTGAGTACAATACAGATTTATTTGACAGTAGAACCATTGCACGTATGGCGGGGCATTTTGAAAACTGGTTGAACGAAATCGTTCATCATCCAGATGAATCATATACAAACCTGACGATGCTATCGGACACAGAGCAGAAGCAGCTCTTGGAAGAATGGAATGACACGGATGCAGTTTATGCACATGAGAGCATGATTCACGAACTGTTTGAACAGCAGGTTGCGCGTACACCTGAAGCGGTGGCGGTAGTATATGAAGGTGGACAGCTGACGTATCAAGAACTCAACGAGAAAGCGAACAAAATGGCCCATTATTTACAAAAACGGGATATAGGTCCTGAATCATTGGTCGGGATATGTGTCGAGCGTTCACCCGATATGATGATTGGTCTCTTAGGAATTCTCAAAGCCGGCGGGGCTTATGTCCCGCTGGATCCGAGTTATCCCGAAAATCGCCTGAGATACATATTAAAGGACTCACAGATCCAAGTGCTTTTAACGAAGGAAGCGCTACAAGGTTGGTTGCCCGAAGGGATCCAAGCGATTTGTTTGGATCGGGATCAAGCAGCGATTTCTAAAGAGAGTGGCTTGACGCCAGTGAGTGGAGTGACAGCAAAAAACTTGGCGTATATCATTTACACTTCGGGTTCGACAGGGAATCCGAAGGGAGTGATGATCGAACACCACTCGGTTATCAACCGATTACAGTGGATGCAAAAAAACTATCCATTATCTGAACAGGATACGATTCTTCAAAAAACGCCGTTTTCGTTTGATGTCTCTGTCTGGGAATTATTTTGGTGGTCATTTGTAGGAGCGCGTGTTTGTTTACTTCCGCCGGGTGGAGAGAAGGATCCTGCAATGATTGAGGAGTGCATTGAGCGATATCGTGTGACCACGATGCACTTTGTTCCGTCGATGTTATCTGCATTCTTGGATTATATGGAACAATCCAAAGTGAAAAAGGACGTATCGTCTTTGTGTCAGGTTTTCACTAGTGGAGAAGCGTTAAATTCCGAACAGGTTCGCCGGTTTAAGGGTGTATTTTATGATTTTCAGCAAACGAAGTTAAGCAACTTGTATGGTCCTACCGAAGCGACTGTAGATGTTACTTACTATGATTGTGATTTAGAAAAAGAACTGATGCTCATTCCAATTGGTCGCCCGATTGATAATACCGAATTATATGTATTGGATCAAAACCAACAGGTGGTACCGATAGGTGTGGCTGGGGAACTTTACCTTGGTGGTGTAGGCTTGGCACGTGGTTACTTCAATCGTCCAGAGTTAACTGCTGAACGTTTTATCCCGCATCCATTTAAGGAAGGGGAACGGCTCTATCGGACGGGGGACCTGGTGAGGTATCTGAATGACCGCAACTTGGAGTATATCGGCAGAGTAGATAATCAAGTGAAAATCAGAGGCTTCCGGATTGAGTTGGGAGAGGTTGAAGCGGTCCTACATGATCATCCATCTGTGAAAGAGGCTGTCGTGCTGGTAAGGGAAGATCATCCAGGAGACAAGCGGTTAGTAGCATATGTGGTGGGTGAAGGAAACACTGGAGAATGGCGCGAGCACTTAAAGGCGCAATTACCGAATTACATGGTCCCGGCATACTTTGTCGAAATGGAAGCGATGCCCCTTACTCCGAATAGCAAAATCGATCGCAAAGCCTTACTGGCATTGGAAGGACAGTCCGTGAGTGCCGATATTGTCTTACCGCGGACACCAGGGGAAGAGCTCATCGCGTCTGTATGGAGTCAAGTGTTAGGCATAGGAAATATTGGTGTTCAGGCTTCCTTTTTTGAACTTGGTGGCCACTCGCTACTCGCTACCCAAGTTGTCTCACGTTTACAAGAAGTCTTCCAAATCGAACTACCGTTGCGTGAACTATTTGAGTATTCAACGGTGGAGGCGCTGGCGAAGCGACTCGATCAGTTGCGTAAAGGAGACAAAAAACGGGAGATTCCACCGCTTATGCCGATGGAACGGGGGGATGCGATTCCGCTCTCTTATGCCCAACAGCGCCTGTGGTTCATCGACCAATTCACGCCCAATAGTGCACTTTATAATATGCCGATGGTTTGCCGTCTTACAGGGAATTGGGTACCCGAAGCATTGGAGACGGGATGGAATCAGCTGATAGAACGTCATGAATCTTTACGGACAGTGTTCCATGAAGTGGATGGTCATCCTGTGCAGCAGATTCAACCGCATGCTTTTCGGTCCCTTTCTCAAATGGATTTAACTATGCTTTCTCCGGAAGAGCGAGCAGCGGAAGTTAAGTGTTTGATGCAGCAAGAAACAGAAGTGCCATTTGACCTAGAAGAAGGCCCGCTGACTCGGACGATCCTCTTGCGAGTGGGAGAAGAGGAATGGGTCCTCCTCTGCACCCTGCATCATATCGTTTCGGATGGATGGTCGCTGGGAGTCCTACTTAACGAATGGATAGCGTTCTATGAGGAAGCAATGGGTGAGAAGGCAGCGGAACTTGAACCTTTACCGATCCAATATGCGGACTTTGCTCAGTGGCAAAAGGGATGGTTGAAGGAAGAAGTACTTGAACAGCAACTCCACTATTGGCAGGATGAATTGTCTGGTGAACTTCCCGTGCTACAACTGCCGATGGATCGCCCGCGTCCTGCGGTACAAACTCATTGCGGATCGACACACACTGTGTTGCTGTCACGTTCATTACGCGACAAACTGAACGAACTCAGTCGTCAAGAAGGATCGACTCTCTTCATGACCCTGTTGGCTGCGTATCAAAGCTTCCTCTCCCGTTATACAGGACAAGAAGATATTCTCGTCGGAAGTCCAATTGCGAATCGTAATTACAGAGAGAATGAAGGATTAATCGGCTTCTTCGTGAACACGCTGGTCTATCGGGCTGACCTGAGTGGTACACCGACCTTCCAAGATATATTGTCTCAGGTGCGTCAAAAGGCACTGAAAGCATATGAATATCAAGATATTCCATATGAAAAAATTGTGGAAGTTGTGCAACCCGAGCGGAGTACAAGTCATTCTCCGATCTTCCAGACGATGTTCATCTTACAAAATATGAAACAAGAGCTTCCGGTTTTGGCTGATAGAAGGATCGAAATGATAGAAAGCCATAGTCCGATCTCGAAATTTGATTTAAGTGTAATGGCAGCAGAGACGGAAGAAGGATTAATGTTCGCTTTTGAATACAATAAGGATTTATTTGATGTTACAACCATCGAACGAATGGCAGGACATTTTGAGACATGGCTACATGAAGTTTCTCATCATCCACAAAAATCGTTGAATAGTCTTGGTATGCTATCCGAATTTGAGCGTGATCTGTTATTAGAGACATGGAATGACACCGCAACGGAGATGTCCCAAGTGGGTCTTATTTGCGACGGATTTGAGGACCAAGTAGCACGACGTCCCGATGCGATTGCAGTGGTCGATCAAATGAGAGAGTGGACCTATGGTGAACTGGATGCGCAAGCAAATCAGTTGGCACATGTTTTGCAGAGAAAAGGGGTTGTTCCTGAATCAGTTGTGGGCGTCTACCTCCCGAGATCGGCTGAGCTCATTGCAAGTTTACTTGGCATATTAAAAGCTGGCGGGGCCTATGTCGTCCTAGATCCGTTGTATCCGAAATCACGGTTACAATACATGATTGAAGATGCAGGGATCCAAATCGTGGTGACGACAGCAGCACAAGAAAGCCTTTCCGAACAGGTCGAAACGGTGAGATTAGAAGAAATAACAGATGAAAGCTTGATCGCACCGAAGCGGCGGGTGAAACCCGAGCATTTAGCTTATATCGTCTACACCTCTGGCTCCACAGGAAAGCCAAAGGGTGTCATGGTCGAATATCGATCATTGATGAATATGGTCTCTTGGCATCAAGCGGTATACCAAATTACAGCACAGGATCGTGCGACTCAGATTGCGGGGATTGCCTTTGACTCAGCTGTCCAGGAGATTTGGCCTTATCTCACTGCTGGTGCAGCACTATACCTGTCAACAGAAGAGTTGCGGATCAATCCAGAGGCTCTAAGAGATTGGCTCATTGATTCACGGATCACGGCTAGCTTTGCGCCTACACCTATTCTCGAAAGACTCTTGAAATTATCTTGGCCAGAGAAGACGGATCTCCGTTTTATCATTACGGGAGGAGATCAGTTAACACAGTATCCATCTGAACAAATCCCTTTTGCGGTGATTAATCAGTATGGTCCATCGGAAAATACCGTCGTTGCCACTGATTGTTACGTGCCTGTAGGAATGTCAACAGGTACTCCGTCAATTGGTCGACCGATTGCGAATACAGAAGTATACGTGTTAGATTCTCACCTTCAGCCGGTGCCGGTAGGTGTGATTGGAGATCTCTATATCGGAGGAAAGAGCCTTGCTCGCGGCTATGCCAATCGTCCGGAACTCACTGAGGAAAAATTCATTCGGCATCCGTTCAAGTCAGGGGAACGTCTCTATTACACCGGGGACAAAGCAAGTTATCTTCCTGGCGGTGATCTCCAGTTCCATGGTCGTATGGATGACCAAGTAAAGATTCGTGGTTTCCGGATCGAACTGGGAGAAGTTGAAGCAACGCTGCAGGCGCATTTGTCTGTGAAGGAAGCTGTTGTCCTGGTGAGAGAGGATCATCCAGGAGACAAGCGATTGGTAGCTTATGTAGTTGGTGAAGGAAGTGTTCATGAATGGCGGGAGCATCTGCAAACACATTTACCGAATTACATGGTTCCGGCACACTTTGTCGAGATGGCATTTTTACCACTCACACCGAATGGAAAACTCGATTTGAAAGCATTACCTATGCCTGATGAACCATCTACTGAAAATACCGTATACCCAAGAACTCTGATGGAAGAGCTCATCGCTTCGGTATGGAGTCAAGTACTGGAAATAGAAAATATTGGTGTTCAGGATTCGTTCTTCGAGCGAGGTGGACACTCGCTACTTGCTACGCAAGTTGTCTCCCGGTTAAAAGAAGCATTACAAATCGAACTGCTAGTGCGTGAACTGTTTGAGCATACAACGGTGGAGGCGTTGGCGAAGCGACTGGACCAATTGTGTAAAGGAGACAAAAAACAAGAGATTCCACCGCTTATATCGATGGAACGGGGAGAAGCCATTCCGCTCTCTTATGCCCAACAGCGCCTGTGGTTCATCGACCAATTTCAGCCCAATAGTGCACTATATAATATGCCGATGGTTTGCCGTCTTACAGGGAATTGGGTACCCGAAGCATTGGAGACGGGATGGAATAGGCTGATAGAACGTCATGAATCTTTACGGACGGTATTCCATGAAGTGGATGGTCAACCTGTGCAGCAGATTCAACCGTATGCTCTCCGGTCCCTTCCTAAAATGGATCTAACTACGCTTTCTCCGGAAGAGCGAGAAAGAGAAATGGAACAATGGATCAAAAACGAAGTCGAAGCACCATTTGACTTAGGGCAAGGTCCGTTGATTCGTGGGCAAATCGTGCAAATCGCTGAAGAAGAATGGATTCTTCTTTGTACGATGCATCATATTATCTCTGATGGCTGGTCGATGGAAATCTTGCTCCAAGAATGGATGGCATTCTATGAAGATGCGGTTGGCGGCAAACCAGCAGAACTCGCACCATTACCGATTCAATATGCTGACTTTGCCCAATGGCAAAGGGAATGGTTAAAAGAAGAAGTACTTGATCGGCAGCTTGCATATTGGAAGGAAGAGCTGTCTGGCGAGTTACCAGTCTTAATGTTGCCGATGGATCGTCCTCGTCCTGCGGTGCAAACCCATAGCGGATCGACACACACTGTGTTGCTGTCACGCGCGTTACGCGACAAATTGAATGAGCTTAGTCGTCAAGAAGGATCGACGCTCTTCATGACCTTACTTGCATCGTATCAAAGCTTTCTCTCTCGTTATACAGGACAATCGGATATTCTTGTCGGAAGCCCGATTGCAAATCGGAATTATCGCGAGATTGAAGGATTGATTGGTTTCTTCGTCAACACGTTGGTTTATCGGGCTGATCTGAGTGGCGGACCAACATTCCAAGAGTTGCTGTCTCAGGTACGGACAAAAGCATTGAAGGCGTATGAGTACCAAGATGTTCCGTTTGAAAAGATTGTAGAAGTCATACAATCCGAGCGAAGTATAAGTCATTCTCCGATCTTCCAAACCATGTTTACGTTGCAAAACACGAAACATGAGCTACCAGAGCTTCATGGAAGAAGTTTAGAAGCGATGGAAATTCAGGATTCGAACGCCAAGTTTGATTTGAGTTTAAGCGCCCTAGAGAAGGAAGAGGGTTTGGTGCTTTCTTTCGTCTTTAATACTGATTTATTTGACGTTGTAACTATCAGACGTATGGCTGAGCATTTTGAAAACTGGTTGAATGAAATCGTGGAACATCCTGATAAATCATTGACGAAGTTGACGATGCTATCGGAAATGGAGCAGCAGCAGTTGGAAGAGTGGAATGATAATGCTGGAGCGTACCCACGTGAGAGTGTAATCCATAAACTGTTTGAAGATCAAGTGGATCTTACACCTGACACCGTGGCGGTAGTGGATGAAAATCAGCAGTTGACGTATCGGGAGCTGAATGAAAAAGCAAACAAATTGGCCCATTATCTCCAAAAATGTGGGGTTGGGACCGAATCATTGGTAGGGCTTTGTTTCCAACGTTCAGTTGAGATGATTGTCGGTCTAATGGGAATCTGGAAAGCTGGGGCAGCCTATGTTCCGTTGGATCCATCGTACCCAGAAAGTCGCCTGCGATATATTCTGCAGGACACAGGGATTCAAGTATTGGTCACGAACGAAGCATTAGAAGAGTGGATACCCGAAGAAGTCGAGGCAGTTTGTTTGGATCGGGATCAAGCGATGATCTCGCGAGAAAGTACCCTTTCACCAATATGTGAAGTGGCAGGAGAAAACTTGGCATATGTGATCTATACATCGGGTTCGACCGGGAATCCAAAGGGCGTTTTGGTGCAACATCATTCGGTACTAAATCTATCATATGGTCTACAGAAAGAAGTTTTTTCGCATGAGACACCTGTTAACATGCGTGTCGGTTTAAATGCTTCGATCGCCTTTGATGTATCCATTCAGCAATTACAAATGCTTTTGTATGGTTCAAGTTTGTATATTATTCCGGACGAAGTTCGCAGTGATCCCCAACAGTTTGTATCCTATATTCGGGAGAATAAGTTGGAAATGTTCGATATGACCCCTTCATTACTCCAATTACTCATAGATGGCGGGTTGTTAGAAACAAACGATGGTGTTCATGTTCCAAGCAAGGTACTGGTCGGTGGCGAAGCAATTGTACCGTCACTGTGGGAACAATTAGTTGAGGCTGACAAGATCCATTTTTATAACGTGTATGGTCCTACGGAATGTACTGTCGATGCGACATGCTATCGTATCAAAAAAGATGGTAAGCGAGTAACCATTGGGCGTCCGTTGCCGAACGTTCAAGCCTATGTATTGGATGGGAATTGGTTACCTGTTCCAGTTGGTGTAACAGGTGAACTTTATATCGGTGGAGCAGGTCTAGCGAGAGGATACTTGAATCGTCCAGAGTTAACGTCCGAACGTTTTATTCCCCATCCTTTCAAAGAAGGAGAGAGGCTATATCGAACAGGAGATCTCGTGAGGCACCTTCCTGATGGTAACTTGGATTATCTAGGAAGATTGGATAACCAAGTGAAAATTAGAGGATTTCGGATTGAGCTTGGGGAAATTGAGGCAACCTTACAGGAGCATCTCTCGGTAAAAGAGGCCGTTGTGATGGTGAGAGAAGATCAGCCAGGAGATAAGAGATTGGTAGCCTATGTAGTGGGTGAAGGGCGTAAAGAAGAATGGCGCGAGTATCTCAAAGCACAACTGCCAAGCCATATGGTTCCCGCCTACTTTGTCGGGATGGAAGAGTTACCATTGACCTTAAATGGAAAGATTGATCGGAAAACTTTGCCTGTGCCAGATCATCAAGGGACAAAAGGAGGCTACGTGGCTCCAAGAAATGAGAGTGAACAAATACTTACCATGATATGGGAACGTGTGTTAGGCACAAAATCGATTGGCATTCATGAAAACTTTTTTGAAATCGGTGGAGACTCGATTCTCAGCATTCAGATTGTCTCTCGCGCAAAGCAAGCAGGTTTGCAATTGACACCAAAGCAAATGTTTGAACACCAAACGATTTCCGAGTTGGCGCAAGTAGTCAAAGAAGAGCAGGGTGTACAAGCGGAACAAGGAGTCGTAACTGGAGAACTGATCCTTACACCAATCCAGCAATGGTTTTTTGCACAAGATCATCCTAACCCACATCATTGGAATCAATCCATGTTTTTTAGAACAAAAGAGCGACTGGATATAGTATTACTGGAGAAAGCTGTCCGTACCATTCTAATCCATCACGATGCCTTGCGTTTAAGATATGAACGTTTTCCGGATGGAGCTTGGAAACAGCGGAACGAAGGGATTGAAGAACAATCGACGCTGACCGTGATTTCATTGGAAGAAGTGCCACAAGCAGAATGGCATCAAGTAATTCAAGCAGAGATTGACACTGCACAAGCAAGCTTGCACTTACACGCAGGACCGCTAATGAGAATGGTGTATTTTGATGAAGGCGAGAAGAGAGCCGGCCGATTATTCTGGGTGATTCATCACTTAGCAGTGGATGGTGTTTCTTGGCGGATTTTACTGGAGGATCTGCAAACGGCGTATAATCAAGCGAGCCATGCTCAGATGATCCAATTACCTACAAAGAGTACATCCTTTAAAGCGTGGTCGGAGAAATTGCATCATTACGCTGAAGCTGGGATTGTGCAAGGAGTGCGTGATTACTGGGAGCAGCAATCCGAACAAGAGGTGGCTATGCTACCAGTGGATACCACCCTCGAAGTTCCAGCAAACACAGGAACCGAGGAGATTACCGTGGTGCTGGATGAGAAAGAGACCCGTGCGTTATTGCAAGAGATTTCAAGCACTCATCGTGTCCAAATCAATGAAGTGCTATTGACAGCATTGGTACAGGCTACGGCAGCATGGACAGGTCATACGACGCTGACCGTGGATTTGGAGGGTCATGGCCGGGAAGAGATCATCGAAGACGTTGACCTATCGAGAACCGTGGGATGGTTTACAAGTATCTATCCTGTTCACTTGAATATTACAGGTGCTAACACGCCCACCGCAGCATTAAAAGCAGTCAAAGAACAAGTGCGCCAAATTCCTAATAAGGGCGTTGACTATGGGATTTTGCGGTACTTGAATCCAGCGATGCGTGAGCGATTCCAGTCTCAAATCACTCCGTCCATTAGTTTTAACTATCTTGGACAATTTGACCAAATGTTCTCTGACGATGCAATGTTTGCTCCGGAGACCGGGTTTACGCGCTTAGATCATGCTCCTGGTTCCAAGCGATCACATTTGATCGATGTAATCGGGATTGTAACCGATGGAAAACTTCATTTCACTTGGGTGTACAATGTTGGACAGTTTGCGAAGTCGACCATTCAAAGTGTTGCAGAGAATATGCTCCATCAACTGAGTGGATTGATTCATTCTTCGGGTGGAGAATCTACGCTGACCGTTTCGGATTTTGCGATTGCAAATCTCACCCCAGCAGATTTGAACAAAGTACTATTTAAGATGAATCGTGGAAAGAATTATCCGATTATCGACCTGTATCCGCTATCACCTTTGCAGGAAGGCATGATCTTTCATACGCTGCATGATCAAGGGGATGAACATTCGGCGCCGTATATGGTGCAATTAAGTTTCCTGTTTAAAGGGAAATTGGATATCCTTACTTTCGAGCAGGCGTGGAAATCGACGATCCAGCGGCATGAGATCTTTCGTTCGGCATTTGTGTGGGATGAGATTGAAGAGCCCTTACAAGTGGTGTATGAAAATATCCCATTTAAGCTGAATGAAGTGGATTGGCGTGCGCTGTCTGCTGAAGAAAAAGAGGAGAAACGAAAAGCCTTTTTGGCGACGGATCGAAAACAGGCCTTTCTTTTTGATGAAGCGCCATTGATGCGGGTGACTGTCATTCAAGAAGCGGAGGAAGAATATCGGGTTGTTTGGACGCATCACCATATTTTGTTGGATGGATGGAGCTTGCCACTGGTCTTTAACGAATTGCTTACAGTGTATCAGAAGAGGATAAAAGGAGAGGCTGTGGATTTACCCAAGTCATCGCCATACAAGAAATATATTCAATGGCTGAAAGAGCAGGATCAGGAACAAGCGGAACAATTCTGGAGAGAGAAACTCAAAGGCTTTACAGCGCCAACCCTGCTTGGCTTAGAAAGTAAGGAGCAAGAAAAAGGTTACACGGAGAAGGTAACTTATTTATCAGAAGAGCAAACCCAAGCGCTACAAAACTGGGCGAAGCGCAAGAGGCTCACTTTGAATACGGTAATTCAAGGTGCGTGGGCGTATCTCATGAGCCGGTATAGTGGAGAAGATGACATTGTCTATGGTGTAACTAGCTCGGGACGCCCTACGGAGATTATTGATGTTGAAAACATTGTAGGTCCCTTTATTACCACATCACCGACGCGAATTAAGTTGCTAGATGATATAAAAGTAATGGATTGGTTGAAGAAGATACAAGAGGAAGAGATAGAAAGAAGACAATATGAATATGCTTCCTTGACAGAGATTCAAGGATGGAGTGAAGTTCCTAGAGGAACCCCGCTGTTCCATAGCTTGTATGTGTTTGAAAACTACCCAGTGAAAGAGGAGTCTTCAGGAAATCTAGAAATTGGTGAGTTGGAAGGAGTAGAGCAAACTCATTATCCATTGGGATTGACAGTTGTTCCAGAAAGTCAGTTGTTGTTAAAGTTGAAGTATGATCGCAGCAAGTTTAATGGCCTAACCATTGAACGGATGCTGGGTCATTTAAGCCAGGTGTTAAAGCAAATGATCGAGAACGTTGATCAAACTCTGTCGGAGCTGGTGTATGTTACGGAAATAGAAAAGAAACAACTACTGGAAGAATGGAATGATAATGCAGCAGCATATCCACGTGAGAGTGTGATCCACAAACTGTTTGAAGATCAAGTGGATCGTACACCTGACACGGTGGCGGTAGTGGATGAAAATCAGCAGTTGACGTATCGAGAGCTGAATGAAAAAGCAAACCAATTGGCCCATTATCTCCATAAATGTGGGGTTGGGACCGAATCATTGGTCGGGCTTTGTTTCCAACGTTCAGTTGAGATGATTGTCGGTCTCATGGGAATCTGGAAAGCCGGGGCAGCTTATGTTCCATTGGATCCAGCGTATCCAGAAAGTCACCTGCGATATATTCTGGAGGACACAGGGATTCAAATATTGGTTACGAACGAAGTATCACAAGGTTGGATACCTGAAGAAGTTGAAACAGTTTGTTTGGACCGGGATCAAGCAATGATTTCCCAAGAAAACACCCTTTCACCAATAAGTAAAGTGACAGGAGAAAACTTGGCGTATGTGATCTACACTTCAGGTTCGACCGGGAATCCAAAAGGGGTTTTGGTGCAGCATCATTCGGTATTAAATCTATCCTATGGTTTACAGAAAGAGGTTTTTTCGCATGAGACACCTGTTAACATGCGCGTTGGTCTAAATGCCTCAATCGCCTTTGATTCATCCGTTAAACAATTACAAATGCTTTTGTATGGTTCTAGTTTGTATATTATTTCAAACGAAGTTCGCAGTGATCCTCAACAGTTTGTATCTTATATTCGGGAGAATAAGTTGGAAATGTTCGATATAACTCCTTCACTACTCCAATTAATCATAGATGAGGGGGCGTTAGAAACAAACGATGGTGTTCATGTTCCAAGCAAGGTACTGGTTGGTGGAGAAGCGATTATGCCATCACTGTGGGAACAATTAGTAGAGGCTGACAAGGTCCATTTTTATAACGTGTATGGTCCTACGGAATGTACTGTCGATGCGACATGCTATCGTATCAAAAAAGATAGTAAGCGGGTTACCATTGGGCGTCCGTTGCCGAACGTTCAAGCCTATGTATTGGATGGGAATTGGTTACCTGTTCCAGTTGGTGTAACGGGTGAACTTTATATCGGTGGAGCAGGCCTGGCGAGAGGATACTTGAATCGTCCAGAGTTAACGTCCGAACGTTTTATTCCTCATCCATTTAATGATGGGGAACGGTTATACCGGACGGGAGATCTAGTCCGCTATTTAGCTGATGGCCATTTGGATTATCTGGGAAGAATCGATAATCAAGTGAAAATTCGAGGATTCCGGATTGAGCTTGGAGAGATTGAAGCGAATTTAGAAAGTCATCCATCGGTGAAAGAGGCAGTAGTCTTGATAAGAGAGGACCAACCAGGAGATCAGAGATTGGTTGCCTATGTGGTGGGTGAAGGAAGTATGCATGAATGGCGTGAGCATCTCAAGAGACAAGTACCGAATTATATGGTTCCTGCACACTTTATTGAGGTAGACGCGGTTCCGCTTACAACAAATGGGAAGGTTGATCGAAAGGCACTGAACAGCTTAACGATTCAAAGAGAAAGTACCTTTTCTACACCAATCATCCCACGGGATGAAATCGAGTATCAGCTGATTACGATCTGGCAGGATTTGCTACAGATAGAAGATGTCCATGTAAACGATGATTTCTTCAATTTAGGGGGTCACTCTCTCCTTGTAATCAAATTGATTTCAAAGATCAGAGAGAAATTTGGAAAAGAGATTAAGGTGTCCGCACTGATTAAGAACCCGACAGTGGAAGGGATCGCTTATCTCATCCGTGAGAATCATGGTATGGCAAAATCGTTATCGGTTCTGGTTCCACTACAAGAATCAGAGAAAAGACCTTTCTTCTGTGTTCATCCGTTTATGGGTAATGTATTCTGTTACATTCAGCTAGCAAGGTTACTCAAGGATCACTGCTCATTTTATGGTCTACAGAATCCTCTCGTAGAGAAAGAAGGAATGAACGGGTTGACTTTATCGGAAGTAGTTCAACTCTACATCGAGGAAATGAAGCGCGCTCAGCCAGAGGGGCCGTATCGTCTGGGAGGATGGTCTCTGGGCGGTGCCATCGCCTATGAAATCGCAACTATGCTACGGAACCAGGGAGAAGAAGTTGAGGTGTTGGTACTCATGGATACCAAGGTGCCTTCAGAACAGGATTACAAGACAGAGGATGAAATGCTATCTTATATATTGGAGCATTTCACCCATTTAGAGCTAGTGGAGCAGGAAGAAGAGCTCGTCCATCAACAGGGCATGCTTGTTGATCAGTTGATCGCGGAAGGAGTGCTCCGGCCCGATGCGGATCTTACGAGTCTAAAGCAGATTACCGATGCTCACAGGAAGTGTCTAAATTTAATGGCAGAACATATTTTAACGCCATATTTTGGGGAGGTCATCTACTTCAGTGCTGAAGAAGGCAGAGAGTTGTTCACGGATTGGAAGCCGTTATTACAGGGGAAAGTGAATAAACATTCGATTCCAGGGCCGCACGAGGAGATCGTCTTCTCCCCAGCAGTGGAAAAGATAGCCAAAAATCTCATAAATGAGTTTGAAGGGAGCGTAACTCAGATTTCCAGGTGAAAGAAAATATTTTTGGAAAAGAAATTTTCTTGAACAAATTCAATCTGCCAAAGATATTTTAGAGAAACACTCATCCTGAAAGAATTGTAGTTCAAGGTGGAGATTGCAGCGTTGACTTAGTTTCATTTTCTTATTTGGAATCAAAAATATGATGATGGTACCATAATCTAGGCGGATTTGGAAACCACCATGTCCATGTGGTTTCCAATCTAATGGTGCCAGTTTTCTTAAGAAGCCAAAAATGTTGATTTATCTACGATGTATAAAATCATGCATAATCGATAAAAAACAGACAAGAGCCAAACCTTTAAATACATAAGGATTTGGCTCTTTGGCGTACTTCTGATAGTTGATTTTATGTAAACAGAGTTTATATAAAGAAATAAAAGAACTCGTTAAGAAGGAATTCTTCCAACGGGTTCTTTGTTTGTGCATTTCCTTGAATTTATTAATGATGCTTAAAAAAATCTCAAAACCCTTCTCATCCAATAAATATTATTATCTAATTGATTAAGGGCAGGCTTACTAATTAAATAGAACAGCTTCTTTAATTTTCATCCTCTTTTTACATGCTTACCTTTTATTCAAAATTCTTTATTCCTCAATTTAAAAAGTATATTTCAACCTCTTAGCGAGAAATTGCGGTGTAAAACATATCCTTATGTAACCACTTTACAATTGGTTTCGGTGCATTACTTTATGGTTTCAGCAAGGCCGGAAGTCTTGGATGGTCAGGTATAAAGGTACTAAGTACGTTTGCTGTAGGCATCTTAGCTCTTGCACCCTTTTCATGGAAGTATAAAAAGCTTAGATCCATAAAAAGAGATTGAAAAATCTAATAAACTTTATTTAAATGAGTGGGAGAAATTATTCTCAAAAACTTTCACTCTTTTCAACTAACGGATGCATTAGTTGCATAAGATATGAGTTCTCCAAAGATGTTATGCTTAGAAAATACGGAGTTTTATTTTCCAAAAATGAATCTTCGTGCGATATTTCCGTTTTTTCGTCTAGACCACGATTAGTGCTGTTCAAACTAGCCATCAATCACCCGTTCGCAAAAGTACACATTTGCGAACGGTTTTTAAGAAGGTATGAATAGAAAAAGGGTTTAGAATTAAACATTATTAAGCCATTAATTCTCGGTTATTAACGTTTTTCCATTTACTACGGGCGTTTTTTTTACATATCTTTTTAAAAGTGATAATGATATTCGTTTTCAACTGTGTTATTATAATTTTGGAAATTATATTTTTTATTACTTATTGGAGGAAACAACATGTTTATTGATGTTTTAAGGCAAAACCAGAAAGTCTCTATACTTTTGGCAGTATTGCGTGTATATCTTGGATATACATGGTTAATGGCTGGATGGGAGAAAATAGCAGGCGGACAGTTTGATGCTTCCGGTTTCTTGAATGGAGCATTAGCACAAGCAACTGGAGAGCATCCGGCGGTCCAGGGATGGTGGGTTGTCTTTCTAGAAAACCTAGCCATTCCTCATGTAGAACTATTTAACACATTTGTACCTTGGGGAGAATTACTAGTCGGAATAGGTTTATTGATAGGTTGCTTTACTAAAACAGCCGTATTCTTTGGCCTTGTTATGAATTTTTCTTATTTGTTTAGTGGTTCGACAAGTACCAACACACAACTAATTTTATTATCTATGTTCATTCTTGTTTCTGCTTTAAATGCAGGAAGATTTGGAGTGGATGGTCTGTTGATGGCATCTCTTAAAGACAAACTATTTGCTAACAAAACGAAAGTGCTGAAAGATGCAGTTTAGTATTTAGAACACTCGAAAGATCGCTGGTATAGGCGGTCTTTTTTGTCACTGTTCTTAGATTTATGGCCATAAGACGCTAATACAGCTTTAAGTTAGGACCAATACAAGTCTTTATCTACGTTCATGTTTCTTGTGTTGATATCCAAATATATCCCTTTTTCAGATAGCTATATTTAATGTAATAATTTGTTATTGACGTAACAGATAAAAAGAATTTATAATCTTAAAGAATTTATAAATGATAATGATTTTCATTTTCGTTTTAGACATTTAATGGCTAATTTATTTCTTTGGGGAAGAGGGAAAATAATGAAAGGTAGAACCAGTCTATACATAATTATTTTGGTAGTTGCAATGATGGCATTCCCGTTTCGTAGTTTTGCAGCAAGTGCAGAAAATGACTTACAAGGTGCAAACAAAAACATTATTGAAGCAATGCATTCTGTACAAAATGGGAAAATGGAAGAGGCTAAAAAACAATACGAATCATTTTCATCTACATGGATGTCGATTGAAAGTGGAGTGAAAGACGAGTCTCAAGATGCCTACCGTGAAATAGAAGACGGGATGGGGCAAGTACAGTTTGCTTTAGCCCAACAACCTGTGAAAAAAAGGAGTCTGGAAAATTCCCTCAACAAATTAAAGCAAACCAATGAAAAGTTCATTGCAGGAAAATTCCCTCATACTGTCGCAAAAACTGAAGATACGGGGGAAAATCAGGGGAATGTAGCCGATTTGATTGTGCTATTAAATCAGTCACTTTCTAAATTGGATCATAATGATGTGAAAGGTGCAAAAGCTGATATTGAGCAGTTTCGTACCTCATGGCTGGATATAGAAAGCGTAGTATTAACACAGTCTTCTAAAATCTATACAAACGCTGAGAGGGACATGGTAACTTCGTATGCAATGCTTACTTCAAAGACCCCCGACGTAAAGGGAGCTAAAAAAACAATTGAAGGAATGCGTGATTATCTTTCTCCGCTTGCATCTAAAACAAGTTACAACATGTTAGATGCTACAACTATCCTTTTGCGTGAAGGTTTAGAAGGTTTACTTGTTGTAGTAGCACTTTTAGGTTTTTTGAAAAAGGCTGGTCATGCAGATAAGAGTAGATGGATTTGGATCGGCGTTGGATCAGGTTTAGGAGTAAGCATTATCTTAGGCGTAATCGTAAACATGTTGTTTTCCGCCGGTGCATTTGGGAGTAATAACTTCTTAATTGCTGGCTGGACCGGAGTCTTTGCTTCAATGATGCTTCTGTACATGAGTTATTGGCTTCACAGTAAATCAAGTACGGCGGAATGGCAACGATACATTCAGACTCAAAGTACAAAGGCCATTGATAAAGGGAGTCTATGGTCGTTAGCTATTCTTTCTTTCCTTGCTGTTTTTCGGGAAGGAACAGAAACCGTGTTATTCTTTATCGGGATGGCTGCATCCATTAAAGTATCAACACTTTTAACAGGTATAGCTATTGGATTAGTACTATTGATTGTACTTTCTTACTTAATATTAAAAGTAGGATTGAAGATTCCAATGCGCCCATTTTTCCTAGTATCCAGTATTCTAATGTTTTACCTATGCTTCAAATTTGCAGGTATGGGCATTCACGGGCTACAACTTGCTGGACTATTACCAGCTACACAAGCTCCAATCCCTACTATAGATTTCTTTGCGATTTATTCAACATGGGAGGGTATAATTCCACAAATCATTCTACTTATAGTGGCAATTGTCGCAATGATATTGAACAAAAAAAAGGATAAAAGAACAAAATTACAACAGACAAATCAGGAGGAAACAAAACATGCGATCTAAAAAACTTATTGTACCAATCATCTTAGCAACGTCCTTAACATTAGCAGCGTGCGGAACAAAAGAAGAAACAAAGAAAGAAGCTCCAAAAACAACAGAAGAAACATCGAATTCAAAAGCAGTTTCAATTGCTGACGGTGCACAAGACATGAAACAAGTACTTGCTGATATGAAAACACAACTTACAGCAAAAGATGCTGCGAAAGTAAAAGATAGTGGAGAGGAATTAGAGGAGAAATGGCAAGTATTTGAGGACTCAGTAAAAGAGAAAAGTCCTGATTTATATGAAAAGGTAGAAACGCCACTTCATACAATTGAAGCTGGAGCAGAGGTTGAACCACTTGATGCAAAAACGCTAGACAAAGCAGCAACAGAGTTAGACGGTGTGTTAACAGAAGTACAAAATTTAAAATAAAATAATGAAAAAGAGTGCTTTATCTATGACTATTATAGATTAAAGCGCTCTTTTTTTGTTTTTAATAAAATCTATATAGTAAGTCAGTAGCGATCTATATGTATATTACAGCTATTTAGATAATAACATTATCATTTTGTTATGTTAGGAAGCGGATACAGTCCACCTCCGTCTGATCCTCCATTAACCATCTGTTACCACCGGAACTCTCAGTCGCGCCTTTAAAACTATCAACCAAACATTTGCATGAAAATCGTACGGAGCTGCCGAACAAAACTTTAAGTATCCCCAAGCGGTATCACAATGCGCACTGCTATTTAGCTGCACATATCCAATTTTTTATGCCGATCATTAAGGACTGTAAATGTAAACAGAGTACAGAAGCAACCACTAAAACGATTTCCTTCATAAGGTTCCCCAGCATGTGCTTCATTCATAAGACTGCATCTTTCGCAATGATCAAACTATCGGCTTTGCTTTCATTGGCCATTTTTTGTTTAATTCAGTTATAAAAGTTTTAACATTCTTTTTATCTTCCATAATCGGTGAATAAACGTATGAAAGTGTTCTATTAAAGGATTCATTTTTTAATTGAATTATAGAAAGGATTTTATTTTGTACATCCCTTTCAATGACACTTTGGGAAAGGAGAGCCAGCCCTGTGCCGTTTTTTATAAGTGTTTCTTTAATTCCTTGATTGCTGCTTATCGTCAGTATCGATTTAATTTTCAAACCATTAGTGCGTATGACATGGTTAAGGTACTCACGTGTACCAGATCCAACTTCCCTGGTTACCCATGCTTGGTCATGTAAATCAGTAATCGCCACTTCGTCTTTATAAGCAAGTTCATGACCATTTGAAGAAACAACGAATAGCTCATCTTGCATAAAGGGGTGTACGGAAAGCTCTTTTTCATTAGTTTGACCTTCGATGAAACCAATATCCACTTTGTATAGCCGAACGGCTTGAACGATTTCTTCGGTGTTTCCAATTACAACTTGAAGTTCAAGCTCAGGATAGTCCTTTTGAAGGTCAATGAGTAACGAAGGGAGGATATACTCTCCTATTGTAAAACTTGCCCCTATCTTTAATTCGCCTTTGATGGACTTATCATGTTCCTGAATGTCCTCTCGGGTCTGCTCATAGATTGTGATCATTTGTTTAGCCCGATCGTAAAGAATTTCACCTGTTGAGGTGACTTTTAGGAATTTAGGAGAGCGGAGAAATAGTTTGGTTTGGAACTCTTCTTCTAATTTTTTTATGTGCAAACTAACACTTGGTTGCGACATAAGAAGGATTTCTGCTGTTTTTGTAAAATTCTTGACTTCTACAAGGGTCACAAATGTTTTTAAAGCATCATAGTACATAGGAATTCCTCCTTATTATTAATATTCTTAATAGTTGCAATAAATTATATATATTTTACTAATGATGTACATTCCAGTAAAGTTTAATGAGAAACTTATTTTAGGAAGAGTTTAAGCGGGGGAAGGCTATCGTCCTTTATAACCTTATTTTTATTTGTATCGTGGTTTGAAAAAGTGTTCCCTTCCTGTATGAACTGTACTGTACTTTCTGATTTTTTTTTGCAGTTAAAACCGACTTGGTCTATAGGAGTAAACGAGTTAATTAAATGGATGGAAATAAATGTTAAATCCGCTCGTTGTATATAAGAGTCAATTAAGATAAGTTTATATTCTTTTGTGAGGTGGAAATGGTGCAACTTCAGGTAATGAACAGTCCCTTTAATCATGAACAGGCAGAGCTTCTTAACAGTCTTCTGCCTAGTTTGACAGAAACACAAAAAATTTGGTTGAGCGGTTATCTGACCGCATCTTTATCAGTTTCGAATCTTGGAACAGCCGATGCCCCGGTAATGGAGGCTCAAGGCAGCGGGAAGACAGTATCAAAAGATGTTACCATTCTTTATGGTTCACAGACAGGGAATGCTCAAGGGCTGGCGGAAAATGCGGCGAGAAAGCTTGAGGGTAATGGCTTTCAGGTTACCATTTCATCCATGAGTGACTTTAAAGTGAACAACTTGAAAAAAGTCCAAAATCTTCTTATTGCCGTAAGCACGCATGGGGAAGGTGATCCGCCGGATAATACGCTTTCCTTCCATGAGTACCTCCATGGCAGAAGGGCACCAAGCCTTGAAGGTCTCCGCTTTTCAGTATTGGCGCTTGGGGACAGCTCGTATGAGTTTTTCTGTGAAACGGGAAAACAATTCGATAAACGCTTGGAGGAACTTGGCGGGACACGACTATTTCCGCGAATGGACTGTGACCTTGATTATGATGAGCCTGCTTGCGAATGGCTGGAAGGAGTCATTTCCAGTTTAAGTGAAGGGCAAGGCAGTACCGTTGCTGCAGTTCCCGTAGCGATACCTTCAGCAGGTGAACACACTTATTCCAGGACAAATCCGTTTAAAGCGGAAGTACTGGAAAATATAAACTTGAACGGCCGTGGCTCTAATAAAGAGACACATCATCTCGAGTTATCACTTGAAGGCTCTGGCCTTACATTCGAACCTGGTGACAGCCTTGGTATTTATCCGAAAAATGATTCGGATTTAGTGGATAAACTTCTTTTTGAACTCAATTTGGACCCTGAAGAAACCGTGAAGGTCAATAAGCAGGGAGACCTTCGGCAGCTTAGGGAATCGCTCATCTCCGATTTTGAAATCACGGTTTTGACAAAATCGCTCATTGAACAAGCGGCCCAGCTTTCAGGTAACGAGGATTTAAAGGAGCTTTTAGAGCCTGGTAATGAAGAAAAGTTAAAAGAATATCGTGAAGGCCGTGATTTGCTTGATTTTGTCCGTGATTTTGGCTCATGGGGTGAATCGGCGCAAGAGTTCGTATCGATACTCCGGAAAATGCCAGCCCGTCTATATTCGATTGCGAATAGCTTATCCGCATATCCGGATGAAGTGCATTTGACAATAGGAGCTGTCCGGTATGAAAGTCACGGACGAGAAAGAAACGGTGTCTGCTCCATTTTATGTGCGGACCGATTACAGCCTGGGGACATGCTGCCTGTTTACATCCAGCATAACCAGAACTTCAAGCAGCCTAAGAACCCAGACACGCCCATTATCATGGTTGGACCTGGAACGGGCATTGCTCCGTTCAGATCCTTCATCCAGGATCGCGAAGAAACGGAAGCGAACGGGAAAACGTGGCTCTTTTTCGGCGATCAGCATTTCGTGACGGATTTCCTATATCAGACTGAATGGCAACAGTGGTTGAAAACAGGTGTACTTACGAAAATGGATGTTGCCTTTTCTCGTGATGCGGATGAAAAAGTGTATGTTCAAAACCGGATGCTGGAGCACAGCAGGGAATTATACGAATGGCTTCAACAAGGGGCAGCGGTTTACATTTGCGGCGATGAGAAAAACATGGCACATGACGTCCATAATACGCTAATTGAGATCATAGAAAAAGAAGGTCAGATGAGCCATGCTGCTGCGCAAGCTTATCTTGACGATATGCAACAGACTAAACGTTATCAGCGTGATGTTTACTGAAATTTGGATGAAAAGGAGATAACGACATGGTGAACCCACTATTAAAAGCACCAGATGGCCAGCCTAGTGATGTTGAGCAAATTAAAGAAAAAAGTGATTATTTGCGAGGAACACTTGGAGAAGTTATGCAGGATCGGATCAGCGCCGGTATTCCAGATGATGACAATCGATTAATGAAACATCACGGCAGCTATTTGCAGGATGACCGGGATTTGCGCAATGAACGTCAAAAACAAAAACTTGAGCCTGCCTATCAGTTCATGTTGCGTGTCCGGATGGCCGGCGGGGTTGCACAGCCTTCTCAATGGCTTGTTATGGATGACCTTGCTCAGAAATACGGTAACGGTACATTGAAATTGACAACAAGACAGACATTTCAAATGCACGGTATTTTAAAATGGAATATGAAAAAGACCATTCAGGATATTCATGCGTCCATGCTGGATACAATTGCTGCATGCGGAGATGTAAACCGGAATGTAATGTGTAATTCGATTCCATTTCAATCCGAAATCCACTCGGAAGTATATGAATGGTCGAAAAAATTGAGTGATTATTTATTGCCACGTACAAGGGCGTACCATGAAATCTGGCTAGATGAAGAAAAAGTCGTCGGTACACCTGAATTGGAAGAAGTTGAACCAATGTACGGACCGCTTTATTTGCCAAGGAAGTTTAAAATAGGCATTGCGGTTCCTCCATCCAATGACATTGATGTTTACTCCCAGGACCTTGGCTTAATAGCAATTGTTGAAAGTGGAAAACTCGTTGGTTTTAATGTGGCGATCGGGGGCGGTATGGGAATGTCCCACGGTGATAAGGCGACATACCCCCAGCTAGCCAAAGTAATTGGATTTTGCCAGCCAGACAAAATAGTGGATGTGGCTGAGAAGATCATTACAATTCAGCGTGATTACGGAAACCGCTCAGTCAGGAAAAATGCACGGTTCAAGTATACGGTTGACAGGCTTGGGCTCGAAGCGGTAAAGGCTGAACTTGAAAATCGGTTAGGATGGAAGCTGGAGGAAGCGAGAACATATCATTTTGATAATAATGGTGACCGCTATGGCTGGGTAAAAGGCATGCAAGGAAAATGGCATTTTACATTATTCGTCGAGGGTGGCCGAATCGCCGATATCAATGATTACAAGCTGATGACCGGTTTGCGCGAAATCGCAAAAATCCATACGGGTGATTTCCGTTTGACCGCCAATCAAAACCTGATCATTGCCGATGTATCAAGTCAGAAAAAGAAAAAGATCATAGAATTGCTTGAAACATACGGTTTGACGGATGGTGCACATCATTCAGCCCTCCGCCGCAGCTCGATCGCATGCGTGGCGCTTCCAACATGCGGATTGGCAATGGCAGAAGCAGAGCGTTATTTGCCGGTTCTGCTTGATAAAATTGAGATCATCGTTGATGAAAACGGACTGCGGAACGAAGAAATCACGATAAGAATGACCGGTTGCCCGAATGGTTGTGCCCGGCATGCACTCGGAGAAATTGGTTTTATAGGTAAAGCACCTGGCAAATATAATATGTATCTCGGTGCAGCATTTGATGGAAGCAGGCTAAGCAAAATGTACCGTGAAAACATCGGTGAAGAAGAGATTTTAAAAGAGTTGCGTGTACTTCTTTCCCGTTATGCGAAAGAACGTCAGCAAGGAGAGCATTTTGGGGACTTTGTCATCAATGCGGGCATTGTTAAAGAAGTGACGGATGGTACGAATTTTCATGATTAATTATAACGAACGAGAGACAGGAATGGATTCCTGTCTCTTTTTAATGGAAATGTTAACGGAAGTCGAGATATGGGAAACCTAGCTTTGACTATTTTAGAGATTGAACAGAGTATGGTTACTTACTGGCAGCATAGGAGCCTTAATAAACAGGCAATTGACATCGATAGTATGCCCTCTTGATTATTCAGAGACCCCGGTTTGGAGGATGTCAACTTTGGTTTCTACTTTAATGTGCATCATGGGATAGATCTTTCTCCATTGTTCATAGGTCATTTTTTTATTTTTGGCATGATATTTTTCCTTCAAGCCAATCGGGTCAATGTTTTTTTTCTGAAAATCTTTAATAAGACGGTTTGCCTGCCTGTTTAAAGAAGTTTGCATTTCCTTTTCAATTATTTTTATCATCTTTTTATTGGTAAGATTGTCCTTTCGCATTGATTCTTTAATTTGTCCTTTAATTTTGAGCTTTATCGTAATGGACGGATTTCGCTCGGAGTTGGATACCTCATAATTTGAACTGCTTCGAATACTTTCCACGACGATATCACTTTTCTGCTTGTCGTTTAATTTAAACTTGTAAATTCCCCGTTTATGAAATTGAACTAATGTCTTGAAAATGAACATATCATCCGTTCGAACTTTACTGACCATTTTATTTTCATGAAACAAGGCCACTCCTGAAACTGCAACTTCTTTATTAATTATTTTAAATAAAGGAAGAAACGAATCTCCGCCATCTTCCAGGGAGTTTCTTAAAAAAAGATGGAGGTTTGTATCCGGTCCATTCCCTGTTTCAATTTGTTGATTGACTAAGTCAGATAAAAAGATTCCAATATTTACATTCGTATTTGGTGGTTTGGTATTTATGAAATCCTTGACCTTTCCTTCAACGATTGCCAAAAAGACCCTGTTTCCAATTTGAGGTTCACGGTAGAGATAATCGGTCAGTTCTGTCATTCCTATTTCATGTACCATTTTCTCGCTAAATAAAAAGATGCGTGTCTGTCCTAGCATCACCGGCTTATCCGATTTTTTGGATACGATGGCCTGAACATCACTCGTTGTCGTCGATGTTCCAGTTAAGATTTGATACATACCCATCTTGTCCTGTTGGAAGATAGGGATGACGAACATTCCTTCGATTATTTTATCCTTTCGTATATCGTAGCCAATGGCTTGGGCCATATTGACTTCATCAACCACTTTTGGCTGGGCACAGCTGCAAAGGAGGGAAAAAGCCAAGATGACAAGAAAGAATTTTCTCATAAACTTTTCCTCCTTTTCTTTATATAAATGATGACCAAAAGAAGAGGCAAATATAATCCAAGGAAGAGCACGGCGTATGGATTGATTATTTTATTCAATATATATAGGGAATCTTCATCAAAAACAAATATATTGGTGAGCAGGATAATAATGGACATCGCCCATAATGGATACTTTTGCTGAACATTGAATATGCGCTTGATACCCCTGCTGGCAGCCCACAAGTAGATGGTCATGTTGGGTATGATAAAAATGGCCCACCAAGAAATTTCTATATATTCAAATCGCTGAATAAAGGGCAATTCGACAATGCTGGTCAATGTAAGTGTCGGCCATATAGTCATTGCCAACTGTTTTTGTGAATAAAAAATCAGTGAAACTAAATAAATGAATACGGTTAATAAGGTTGTTGTTAAGGCACCTCCATGAGCATATTTTTGTGAAGTTTTAGCATCTTTAATGAACGGATAAAACATCAGGATCATTTCAAAACCAAGAAAAGTTAAGGAAGTACTTCTGGTTCCCTTCAGTATATCCAATAGATTGTGGTCGAATATAGGGAGCAAATTGGTGAATTCAGAGTATTTCATGGCATAGAATAGGACAAAGAAAATCCAGTAAGTCAAAATGACGCTTAAAAAGGCAATTCCCGTAATTGTACGGAAGCCTCCCGTATTTATATAATAAATCAGAAGCAATAAAACCACTGTAAACGCCCAAGAAGCTACCTCTGCAAACATCCATACATGTATGACATTTATATAGCTGATAATCATATCCATCCCAAGGATCAAAAAGTAAAGAATGAATAATAGACTGAAAAAATTCCCAATCCATTTTCCGAATGCATGATTATTGGCAGAAATGATATCACCTGGGACGATACTTAATATTTTATATATGATCCAGATCAATATATGAACGATTAGTCCGGCAAGTAGTATCGAAATCCAGCCATCCGTTCCCGCCGACTTTGCTAAAACTCTTTGAAAACTTAAAACGCCTACTCCCATTTGCATGGAATGCACTAAAAAAAACACATAGAACGGTGATACCTTATACTTTTCATTAACTTCTACTTGCTTCATATAGGACCCTCATTTAAATCATTCATTAAAATCATTTTTTTTGATTTTCGCTTTTTTTGGCGTTGGCTGTCTGGACATATCATCAGGATGTAAATTTTCAGGTCTGGATTTAAAAAGATTATAAGGAAGCCGAACAAAGCTATCTTTCCAATCTTGGATGCGAAATGGATATATGGGTTCAAGGTACGGGTGTCCCATTGACGTTAATTTGATAAGGTGGGTAACCAAAAACACGGCCGTTATGATAATGCCAAGTCCCCCCCAAATTTGGGCCCCCACTAAAAAGGGGAAGCGCAGTAACCGAATGGCATTCCCCATTTTATAAATAGGAGTAACAAATGATGCCAATGCCGAGAGGGCAACGATGATTAATAAGATATTACTGGTCAGACCAGCTACAACTGCCGCTTGACCGATAACGATACCGCCGACGATACCTAATGTCTGACCTACCTTAGTTGGCAGCCTGGCTGCTGCTTCACGTAATAACTCAATGGAAATCTCTAAGAATAACGCTTCGATCAAAGGCTGAAAAGGTATTAAGTTCCTTGAAGAGACGATCGTTTCCAACAAATCTATAGGAATCAGTTCATAATGATAGGTCAGCACGGCTACATAAATGGGAGTTGCAAATATGGAAAAAGCGACCGCGAATATCCTTAATAAACGGAAAGCAGATGCCGGAATCCAAGGCATATCATAATCTTCCATGGTGACAAAGTATTCCAACAATATGGTTGGAGTAATAAGTACAGAGGATGACCTATCGATTAACAAGGCTACTTTACCTTCAGCTAATGCACTTGCGATGCGATCAGGCCTTTCCGTATTTAGAAAAAGGGGAAATAAGGTATTTGAATTATCATATAGCATTTGCGCGAGATGTGACCCGTCCAATATTTCATCAAACTCTACGTCATTGATCCTTTGTATAACATTATCAACACTTTCCTGATTTACGATCCCTTCTATCGATAACACTGCCACTTTCGTTTTAGACAAGGACCCTACAATCATTTCACTTACTTGCAACCCAGGGATAGGCAGCCTTTTTCTGACTAGATTCAGATTAATATCAATATCCTCGACAAAAGCTTCTTGAGCACTTATGATTCCAAATTCAAGTTCAGGTTTATTAACTTGCCTGTCTCGTTGGGCCGCAGCATTGATTAATAGGCATTCATCAAGATTTCCATCTAAACGAATGGCAATTTGGCCTCTCATGATCCTTTCTTCGATTACAACCTTGGTACTGGTGATAAGTGTATTTTCAATAGGAACGTTCTCTTTAATTTGCTCCAAATTTATCGTTTCCAGAGTTGGTATGACAGAAAGAACACTTTCGTGAAGTACCTGTGCATCAATTAAAGAGCGATAAAACGATACCCAATAGCCGACGCCGTTATATGTTCCTTGATGGTTTATGAAATCATTGGATGAAGAAAGGGAATTAAATAGGTCCCTTACATCCGAAGCTTTATTTAATTCGTCATTTTTAACAGAATGTTGAATGGTTTTTTTTTTGAACTTTCTACGGTTAAACAATGCTGTCACCTCTAAACTAAAGCTTATTATCCTAGCATTTGCAATTTAATTACATATTAACCATTTTAGTTTGCACATGCTGCTCGTTTCGGAAAGGGGATTCATTAAAAAAACCTTTGTTTTAAAAGCTATCAACATTTCCTATTCGATTATTGTTTTGGTTCCGCTAGTTTTTTTCTAGCCAAAATCCCTAATAATACAACCGATATTTTTAAAATGGGAGATTTTGCAGGGATATGTATTTCCCTTTATATTGATTGGCTTGCCAATTTTTACATTTGTAATCGTTCAAGTGAATAGGAGTAGGAGAAGTGGATGAAAAGATTATGGTTGATCTTGCTTATTCCTATGCTTGCAGGCTGTTGGGACAGTGAAAATATTGAAGATTTATCCCATGTAATGGGGGTGGGAATCGCTAAAAGTAAAAACAATGATGAAATCATGTTAACACAACAAATCCTGGTGCCTCCAAGAAGTGTTTTTGAAGAGAATCAAATCAAACTAAAATCAAGATACTTTGCTCATAACCAATCATCAAAGTATCCTTCATTTAAAGATGTATGAAGGAAATACTCGATGGAAGCTATCGTTAATCAGTCAATACGCGATAACAATATGAAACCTATTTAAAAGAGATTGAGCGTATTGCCGAGGCTGAAGTTGAGAAGGATGTCGAGAAAACCGTAGACAAATTACAGCATGAATATAAAACAGGAGTAGCTGGATTATTTCTGTTTGTGGAAAATCAGCATCCGAAGTTTTGGGAGAAACATAAGCAGAAATGGGATGAAATTTTCAGTAAAGCTGATATTAATTATCAAATTGACATAGGGATCATAGACTTTGGTTCAAAAGGAGGGGTGAAGTGAATTGTCAGGGTAAAGGCTAACATTCCATAAATGGACAGGCAATTCATAAGAATGAAAAACCTTCCAAATGGGAAGGCTTCAGTTTGTAGACAAAAGGGTTTCGGGATGTTCTCATTCCGAAACCCTTTGATTTTTTATTGGATGGGGAGCTTTTTTTGTCAAGGCTCATTAGTTGATTGAATGCAACATGGTCAAAGAAAAAGTCCCATCATTTAAAAAGGCTCATCGAAAGTTCTGGGAAGATTCGTCACTTCATGTGCAACCCTGATGCCGGATTGAATGGCTCCTTCAATCCAAGCAGGTACTGTTGATGTATGCTCTCCAGCGAAGTGGACCCTTCCTTCAGGAGTTGGGATGTATGGAAACAAGTCCGTTTCCTGACCAGGTTTAAACATGGAGAAAGCTCCGTATGCGTACTGATTCCGGGTCCAGCTAAAAGAAGCTCCTGATAAAAAATGATCGTATACTTGTTTTCCATGGACCCTTTCCAAATTTTTTAATGCGTTTTGTATACGATCTTTTTCCGGGAGGATATCCCATAAAGTGGCATCATCCTCCCATGTATAACTTGCTAAAATGATACCAGATTCACTCGGGTTTACCGTTTGGTAGGGGTAATAAGAAAATCTAATGGGTAAATCGGTCATCAATTTACCCCCGAATATTCCTTCCCTTTCCCAAAATCTATGTCCGAACTGAAGTCCGATTTTTGTTGAAGCAGGATAATGGAGTTCCCTTATTGCCTTCCACTTATTATGGGAAAAGGAATTGCGGGGTTCAATATCCATAAATGACAACAATTGAAGAGGTATTGTCACGATGGCAAGATCACCGGTAACGGTTAAGGGTCTATCGCTTTGAGTGTGTTTAGAATGGATGGTTACTCGATTATCATGTTGAACAATTTTTGTCACTTCATATCTGAAATTTAGATTTTCCTTCAATTCGGGTACAAAAGCATAAGGAAGTCGGTCGTTTCCCCCCTCGATTGCATAAAAAACGATGTTTGGATCAAGGAGTGGCAAAAACTCTCGAAGAATGGCAGTAAAGGAAAGTTCAGGTAAACCTTCTAAACCCATTAGGACTTTAATGCTTTCAATTGCACCGGTTGATAGACTCATCCCTACTGGATTGTACTGTAAAAAGAAGCTCAAGGAGTATTTATCAAATTCTTTAATAACTATTTCCCAATTTCTACTTGGGTTTTGAATGATGAAATCAGTCACTGGTTTAATTGCCATGTTGAATAATTCTTCAGCTGTTTTACCTCTTTCATGGGGAGCTACTGGGTACTTCAGTATATCAGGGTTCCGTTGATATATGGCAGCGGTCGTTTTGATTCCATTGGCATAAATGGGATCATTAGGAGTCGCGTTCACAAAAGGGATGATTCGTAAACCGTACTTCTTGATGTATTCAGCAACTAAGTAATGATAATTCGGAATGCGCATGGCACCTGCTTCAAGGTAGGAACCATCCGAAAATGGCTCCCGTATGGTCAAAACACGCCCCCCGACCCTCCCGGTTGCTTCCAATATCGTTACATCGTGTCCTGCTTCTTTTAAAAGGGATGCTGCAACTAACCCAGACATGCCGGCACCAATGATAATGATTTTTTTCGGTATTTTGGATGGTCCCAGTCCATTTCTGATGAGAGCCAGCTTTTGATCGGTTGAAAGCGGATCTTTGTAAAGGGACAAAGGGTTTTTCTCCTCTCGGGTTTACTTTCCTATATCGGATTTACGCTATCATATTCTTATTGGTTCACCATTTATGATGGGTCTTCAATAATTTGTCTTGTAAGTATCCAAAATTAACAGTCTTCACGTAAAAAGGCTTTCTTTAAATCTGATAATCTTGGAGTTATGCCTCCTTTGAAGACGGGCCCTTTCACCATTTTTTAATGCCTTATATATCCCAAAAATAACCTCGACAGAATATTGGAGAAACCATTCAACCAATAACCATCATTAAGTAACTTTCGGATTTTCTATAAAACCCATGAAAACTTAGTTCGTGGAATATTATTAAATATTTTCCTTTACAACGGAGATACTACCAAGATACAAAGGCTAGAAAGGAAGGCTTACATTAAAAAGGAAGAAACCAATGCTACGAAGATAGCGAATAGCTATTTATCACCAACTTGGCAGGTAACTAATACTTTTGTCGTTGGTCTTGTTATCGCTATTTGCAGTTTATTTCCAGGTGCAGTATTCCCGATTGGGGAAGCCTTGATCGTTCCCGCAAGCCTAATCTTGGTCCTATTATGTATTATGAGTGCATTCTTGGTCTTCTCGCATAGTGTAGACAAAAATGAAAATTTTTCTAAGCGGAGGTTATAGGGTGCCTCCCCGCGCCGATATAGCGATTATCATTCAGTATTTAATCGGCAGTTATGTTTATGGAACCGCCATTTACCCCATATTATTTATCCAAATGTCACGATCCTTTCAGGATTTACCGACCCGACTTCATTCCGTGCCGTGTTTGCCACATATATAGTGGGCTTTGTGATATTGGTGCCAGGTTATTTCTGGTCCATCTTCATGAAAGATCAGCGCCGAAAGTTAAAACGGAGACAAATGTCAAACTAGTTCATCTTGGAAAAGAGAGGTTATCACTATGAAAATGTTAGATCTGCTAAAATATGCGGTTTTAGTCATCTCACTCTTTTTGAGCTATCAAGCGGTTGAAGCACATGATAAAAATTTTCAGGTCGATGGCACTTATATTTCAACAAAAAGAGATGTAACAGGTGACCAGAAAATAGACATCATCCAGGTTCAGGGTTTGCCATATGAGGAAGGAAGCAAGTTCCTGAAGAAAATTGAGTTAAGTGTGGAAAGCAATCGCCGTACAATCAGCGTCCCGCTTGAAGCTGGATATAATCCAAACCTCAAAGTTGCCGACTTGAATGATGATGGGGTCCAGGATGTATTGGTCACGGTTTTGATGGAAGGTGGAGAGCGGTTGATAACCAGTTATGCCTATACGTTCAAGGATGGAAAAGCGAAGGAACTGGAAATCCCTCCACCCGTTCCTGTAATGGCCCAATTTCTTGACGGATACAAAGCGGAAATCATTATAGAAGGTCAAAAGCCTGTGGTGATAGATGTCAGTTCCAGAAAACAAGCTTATGATGAAATGGGCATTTATCTAAATGGAAAACTAAATGAACCGACAGAGCTTTTGGTTGATCCATATTCATCACTGGACTTAAAGAACGTTTTTGGAAAAGGGAAAGCGCTTGTGGGAGTCCAGCATGTAAAAGGGTCCGATGAACGTGATTCGATCCTGGAAATCAAATCGGTATGGAAGTATAACAATGGATGGCAGCTTGTAAAAGCCCAAGTTAAACCTGTCAAGGGAAGTAATAAATAGTGAATGTTATCATGGGATAGTATTGAATTTGACATAGTTCAGGCATATCTTAGTTAAATAAAGCAGGTTGACAGCTCTTGGTATTGAGGGCTGTTTTTTGTTTATAATTAAAAATTGACAATTTTTAAATATTTGGTAAAATCTAAATAAATCCAGTTTATACATAATCAAACTTTCTTGCTGGATTAAATGTAAGCGGATACAAGGGGGTGCAGACTTACGGAGTTAAAAGAAAAAATAATCGAAACATCGTTGACACTCTTCGAACAGCATGGTTTTCATGGTGTCTCCGTTAACGAAATCGTCAAGGCATGCGGAACTAGCAAGGGTGGATTTTATCACCATTTCTCGTCCAAAGATGAGCTTTTATTTGTCATTCATGATTACTTTATTTCATATGTTTTAACTAAAGCACAGGAAGCCATTTCAGCAAGTACCCATCCAACAGAAAAAATGCAAAAGATCATTCAATCTTTCGTTAAAGTTTTTGACCTCTATAAACCACACATCTCAGTTTTCTATCAAGAAAGCATTTACTTAAAACCACCTTATGTAGAAGCAATCAAAAAAAAACGTCAAATATATAAAGAAATTATTTTTTCCGTCATCAAAGAAGGCATTGACAAGGGAGTGTTCCGCAGCGAATTACCGGTTGAAATTACCGGGATGTCGATTCTGGGCATGGTGAACTGGTCCTACAAATGGTACAAAAGGGACGGCGGAAAAACCATAGATGAAATTGGTGATATTTACGTGGATTTAATTCTGCAGGCACTATTGACGGATAAACAAAAAGAAGAGGAAATAACCCGGCCATTTTTACTGAAAAACCAATTGGTTGTGGATTAAACAGTAAAACCTGAATTGTACAGACCAACTAGTCGGTCTTAATAGAAAGGGGAATGAACAAATGGATTTCTCTCTTACGAAAGAACAACAGATGATTAAGGAAATGGTTAGGGAATTTGCTGAAAAGGAAATTAAACCAATTGCCATAGAATTGGATGCAAAGTCCATGTTTGCGGAAGATGCATTCAAAAAAATGGGGAAACTCGGGTTGCTTGGAATTCCGTTCCCTGAAGAATATGGCGGCTCTGGTGGAGATACGATTTCGTATGCCATTGCAGTTGAAGAGGTTGGCAAGGCATGCGGAGGAACCGGCTTAAGCTATGCAGCAGCCGTTTCACTTGGAGCAAGTCCAATTTACTATTTTGGAACCGAAGAACAGAAGCAAAAATATCTGGTTCCAATCACGACCGGTGAAACTTTGGCAGCTTTCGGGTTGACAGAGCCTAATGCGGGTTCGGATGCTGGCGGTACGAAAACAACTGCCGTATTAGAAGGTGATGAATATGTGATTAACGGCGAGAAAACATGGATAACAAATGCCAGCTATTCAAGAACCATTACCGTTACCGCTGTATCGGGCAAAGATTCCAGGGGCAAGAACATCATCTCCGCATTCATCGTGCCAACGGATACCCATGGGCTTACGATCAATAGCAATTATGAAAAAATGGGAGTTCGGGCTTCCAATACGTGTGAAATCATTCTTGAAAATGTACGTGTACCAAAGCAGAATTTATTGGGAGATCCAGACAAAGGGTTCAAGCAATTTTTATTCACGTTGGATGGCGGAAGGATTTCAATTGCAGCTTTGGCCGTGGGCATCGCACAGGCAGCCTTTGATAAGGCTTTAGCTTTTTCAAAAGAGCGCATTCAATTTGGTAAATCCATTTCAAGTTTTCAGGCGATTCAATTCAAGCTTGCAGACATGGCAATGGAAATTGAATTGGCAAGGAACATGGTCTATAAGGCGGCATGGTTAAAAGACAATAAAAAACCTTTTGCAAAGGAAGCGGCTTACGCCAAGCTTTTTGCAAGTGAGACCGCGTTCAGGGCCAGCAATCAAGCGATTCAAATACATGGCGGTTCTGGATACATGCGTGAATATGAAGTGGAACGCTATTTAAGAGATGCTAAGTTATTGGAAATCGGGGAAGGCACATCCGAAATTCAAAGGATCGTAATCGCCAGACAATTAGGCTGTTAATCTTTTCGGAACGAAGATGAACAATGATGCTTGGGTTCAATCAGATGGGAAGCAGATGTTATCCATACAGCAAAAAGCGTTCATTCTTACTTTTATTTGATAGGAGGAGTTTGATGTCCGATTTGCTAGATGTTACTATCGGAAAACTGCTTGAAAAGACAGCTGAACAATATGGTGATAATGAAGCGGTGGTTTACCATGAACTTGGCCTTCGTCATTCGTATCGCGAATTTGAAAAGATTTGCCGAAAGGCGGCCCGGGGGTTCATGGCACTCGATATTAAAAAAGGGGAACATATCGCCATTTGGGCGTCCAATAAACCAGAATGGCTTATATCCCAATTTTCGACAGCGAAAATGGGCGGGGTGCTGGTAACGGTCAATACCAATTACCGTACAAGTGAACTGGAATACCTGCTTAAGCAATCGGATTCGACGACGATAATCCTGATGGAACAATATAAGGATCATTCCTATATAGATACGTTGTATGAAATTGTACCTGAATTGAAAAATGCCGAACCAGGAAAATTACAATCTGAGAAACTGCCAAAATTGAAAAATATCATCGTTTTGGGTGAAACGAGTTATCCTGGCACGTTTTCGTGGGATGAAGTCATTAGCGGGAGCGAATCCGTTTCGGAAGAGTTGCTGGACCTGAGGATGGGGGAATTGGCTTCCAGTGATGTGATCAATATGCAATATACATCAGGGACGACAGGATTTCCAAAAGGAGTGATGTTGACGCATTCAAACTTGGTCAACAACGGCTTGAATGTTGCGGAATGCATGAAGCTTACAAAGGATGACCGGCTTTGCATCCCCGTTCCGTTTTTTCATTGTTTCGGCTGTTCCCTTGGTACGATGGCCTCTGTTACTGTAGGGGCAACGACGGTGCCTATTGTGGAATTTAATCCACGTGTAGTCCTACAGACCGTTGAAGCAGAAAAATGTACGGGGCTCCACGGTGTACCTACGATGTTCATCGCCGAACTTAATCTCGATGACTTCGACCAGTATGATTTACGTTCGTTACGGACTGGAATCATGGCAGGCTCCACGTGCCCGATCGAAGTCATGAAAAGCGTGGTGAATAAGATGGGGATCTCTGAAATTACGATTACTTATGGTCAAACGGAATCATCTCCAGGTATTACGATGACAAGAACGGACGACCCAATCGAACTTCGTGTTTCCTCAGTGGGAAGAGCATTGCCGAAAGTGGAAGTGAAAATTATCGATCCGGCTACTGGAGTAGAGGTCCCACGGGGCAAACAGGGGGAACTCTGTTCAAGAGGATACCATGTAATGAAGGGGTATTATAATAACCCGGAAGCAACTGAACAGGCGATTGACCGGGAAGGCTGGCTACATACGGGAGATTTAGCGGTGATGGACGAGAATGGTTATTGTATGATAACAGGCAGGTTGAAAGATATGATCATTCGCGGGGGGGAAAATATTTATCCTCGTGAGATAGAAGAATTCCTCTATCAACATCCTGCAATTGTCGATGTCCAAGTACTCGGTGTCCCAGATCGGAAGTATGGGGAAGAGGTAGCGGCATGGATCATTTTGAAACCGGGAGAAAACCTTACGGAGAAAGAACTGACAGAATATTGCAAAGGGAAGATATCATTTCATAAAATTCCCCGTTACATTCAATTTACCGATGCATATCCAATGACTGCATCCGGAAAGATCCAAAAGTATAAGCTTCGGCAACAAACTCTTGACCTACTATCTGAACGCACTAAATTAAGGAGGATACCGAATGATTCGAAAAATTCTTATCGCAAATAGAGGAGAAATAGCATCACGTATTATTCGTACATGCAAGAAGTTGGGAATACTTACTGTCGCCGTCCATTCGGAAGCAGATTCGGATTCGCCATTTGTGGAATTGGCAGATGAGGCATATTTATTGGGGGGACCGAGAGTACAGGAAAGCTATTTAAACGTCAATAAGATTTTGGAAATCGCTAAAGAAACCGGAGTGGAAGCCATTCATCCTGGTTACGGATTTCTTAGTGAAAATGCAGATTTCGCACGTTCATGCGAAGAAGCAGGCTTGATATTCATTGGTCCCAAACCAGAGGTCATCCAGCAGATGGGCAATAAAGTCGAAGCCCGGAAAAAGATGGAGCAAGCGGGACTTCCATTGGTGCCAGGATTTTCACGTCCATTAATAGATAGTGCAGAAGCGGCAGCCGTTGCCGAAAGGATTGGATATCCAGTCATGTTAAAAGCAGCAGCAGGCGGCGGGGGAATCGGCATGCAGGCCGTTGCTAATGAAGAGGAACTTTACAAAGCCTTCGAAGGGAATCAAAAACGTGCTCAATTGTTTTTTGGCAATGGAGATATGTTCATAGAAAAATTGATTGAGAAGCCTCGTCATATCGAAATTCAGGTATTGGCGGATTCCTTTGGGAATGCTGTTTACTTATGGGAAAGGGAATGCTCCGTTCAAAGGCGCCACCAGAAGGTCGTGGAAGAGGCTCCCTCTTCTTTCCTTGACGAAGAAACAAGAAACAGGATGGGAATGGCTGCTGTGAAAGCGGTAAAATCCATTGGTTATAGCAATGCAGGCACCCTCGAATTTTTAGTTGATGCGGATAAAAATTTTTATTTCCTGGAAATGAATACACGCCTACAAGTTGAGCATCCTGTCACCGAAGAAATTACGGGACTGGATTTAGTCGAACAGCAAATTAAAATTGCGTCAGGCAACAAACTGGAATTCACTCAAAGTGAGATTAAAAAGGATGGACATTCCATTGAAGTGCGAATATATGCTGAAGATCCGAAAACCTTCTATCCAGCACCGGGGAGAATCACCAGTATGGAACTTCCGGAAGGTGAAGGGATCCGTCATGAATTGGCGGTTCATGGAACTTCCGTCGTATCCCACTTTTATGATCCGATGATCGCCAAATTGGTAGTGAGCGGCGATTCGAGGAATAAAACGATCAAGAGATTAATAGAAGCGCTGGCAAACTATAAAATAGAAGGAATTAAAACAAACCTTCCTTTGCTGATGGAAATAATTTCTCATGAAGCTTTTTCCCAAGGAGATACGACTACGGATTTCATTGCGAAATATATTAAAAAATTGACTGTATAACGCATATTTTAAAAACATAATGATCAGGAGGAATGTAAGATGGCAGAATTAAAGGCAAGCATGGCAGGAAGCGTTTGGAAAATCGTAGCGAGCGAGGGGCAAAGTGTTACCGACGGACAGGACATCATTATCTTGGAATCTATGAAAATGGAAATCCCCATTGCAGCTGAGGAAGCTGGCACCATCAAAGAACTTAAAGTGAATGAAGGGGATTTTGTAAATGAAGGCGACATATTGGCCGTCATTGAATAAAGGGACGGAGGGGTAAGATGAACTGGCCTGAAAAAGTGACAATTAAGGAAGTTGGACCGCGTGATGGGCTGCAAAATGAAAAGGTCATTATACCTACGCAAAGCAAAATGGATTGGATCGATCAGCTCTCTGATACAGGGTTATCTTATATAGAGGTGACTTCCTTCGTACATCCAAAATGGATTCCCCAATTGAGTGATGCGGCCCTTGTGGCTAAGGGAATAAAACGCAATCCCGGGACCACATATGCGGCCCTTGTACCCAATCAAAGGGGTCTGGAATCGGCCCTTGAAGCCGATATCGATGAAATTTCCGTGTTCATGTCATCCAGTGAAACCCATAATCTTAAAAATATCAATAAATCGATTTCCGATACCTTTCCAATAATGAAGGATGTCATCGGGACTGCAGCAAAAAGCGGGAAAACGGTTAGGGGCTATGTTTCAACCGTTTTCGGCTGTCCTTATGAAGGGGAGGTTTCGTCCGAACAGGTTTTCCGTGTTTGTGATCAACTATTTGACTATGGAATTAGTGAGGTCTCATTGGGTGATACCATTGGGGTCGCGTCACCAAGACAGGTTGCCTTGTTCCTTGAACAGGCTGTAAAAAGATATGATATAAGCCGAATTGCCCTCCATTTTCATGATACAGGTGGCATGGCACTCGCAAATGTACTCCAATCACTGGAATATGGAGTTGACACTTTCGACTCTTCTCTCGGTGGTTTGGGAGGATGCCCATATGCACCAGGTGCGAGCGGCAATGTGGCTACGGATGACCTGATTCATATGCTACATAAAATGGGAATTCACACGGGAATCAATCAAGAAAAACTAATGAAGGCTGCGTCCATGATGCAAAGCTTTTTGGAAAAACCATTGCCTAGCCATCAGATGGCTGTATATAACGCGCAATAAGTTGAATTGAGGTGAAACGATGACTTCATTAGTAGAGATCAGTCATGATGCCAAGGGAATTGCCATCGTGACTTTGAATCGGCCGGATGCTGCCAATGCATTATCCACCGAATTGCTTCATTGCTTATTCGAAGGACTGGATGAACTGAAAAGAGAGTCCAATTTACGAACCGTCATTTTAACGGGAGCTGGGGAAAAGGCGTTTTGTGCAGGTGCGGATCTTAAGGAACGGGCTGGGATGAATGATGATAAAGTCAAGGAGACAGTCAAACTGATTGGTGACACGATTACGGCTGTAGAAAACCTTCCAGTCCCAGTAATCGCTGCAATTAACGGCCCGGCTTTTGGAGGAGGGCTGGAGCTGGCGCTGGCCTGTGACATACGAATCGCATCGGAAACGGCAAAGATGGGTCTGACAGAAACGGCATTAGGAATCATCCCAGGCGCCGGCGGTACTCAACGCCTGCCCCGTATAGTTGGAATATCAACGGCGAAAGAACTGATTTATACGGCGAAGAGATTGGACGCAAAAGCGGCACTTGCCATGAAAATCATCAGTCATTTATATCCACCACAACAATTACTTGAGGAAGCGAAAAAACTGGCTGGGGAAATTGCGGTCAATGCCCCATTAGCACTCAGGGCAGCAAAAGCGGCGATCAATCAAGGGGCTGATACTAACTTGAAAACAGGATTGCAAATTGAAAAAGACTGCTATCAGACAACTTTAAAAACCCGTGACCGACTGGAGGGTCTGTCAGCATTCAAGGAAAAGCGCAAACCGGTATTTACGGGTCGATGATTTCAATTGAAGGAGGAACATGGATGGTAACGACGGATAAACTAACCGAAACGGTTGAAACGATTAAAAAAGGCGGTTTAGAAAAATATCATCAAAAAAATGCTGAAAAAGGAAAGCTTTTCGTACGTGAACGGTTAGAGCTGCTTTTTGATGAAGGGGTTGAAATAGAAGACGCTTTCTTTGCAAATTGTGCCAGTGATGGTCTTCCCGCAGATGGTGTGGTTACTGGTATAGGAAAAATCAATGGTCAGAGGGTCTGTGTCATGGCCAATGATTCGACCGTAAAAGCAGGTTCCTGGGGAGCAAGGACCGTCGAGAAAATCATTCGCATTCAGGAAACAGCTGATAAGTTACAGTTGCCCCTCCTTTATTTAGTCGATTCTGCCGGTGCTCGAATTACGGATCAAGTAGAAATGTTTCCGGGACGCCGCGGTGCAGGACGAATCTTTTACAACCAAGTAAAGTTATCGGGAAAAGTTCCGCAAATTTGTCTATTGTTCGGACCATCTGCAGCGGGAGGGGCATATATCCCAGCTTTCTGCGATATTGTCGTAATGGTTGACGGTAATGCATCGATGTATTTAGGATCACCGAGAATGGCAGAAATGGTCATTGGCGAAAAGGTTAGCGAAGAGGAAATGGGCGGGGCGAAAATGCATTGTTCTGTTTCAGGATGCGGGGATGTGCTTGTTAAGTCAGAAGAAGAATCCATCGCGTTTGCACGCCGATACTTAAGCTATTTTCCAGGAAATTATCAAGAAAAGCCTAAAGCCAAAAAGCCTGAGCTGCCAGCTGAATTCGAAAAAACATTAGAAGAGCTGATTCCAAAAAACCAGAATGCAGCCTTTAATATGTATGACCTGATCGATAGGATTATAGACAGGCAATCGTTTTGTGAAATCAAGAAGCTATTTGCCCCCGAATTGGTTACCGGGCTTGCAAGGCTAAATGGACAGACGATTGGGATCATAGCCAATCAGCCGCGTGTCAAGGGAGGCGTCCTTTTCCATGATTCAGCCGATAAGGCGGCCAAGTTCATCAATTTATGTGATGCTTTCCATATACCGCTGTTGTTCCTGGTGGATATTCCAGGATTCATGATTGGAACGAAGGTCGAACAGGCAGGCATCATTCGCCATGGTGCGAAAATGATTTCGGCCATGAGTGAAGCCACGGTCCCCAAGATTTCTGTCATTGTCCGAAAAGCTTATGGTGCTGGACTCTACGCGATGGCTGGTCCCGCTTTTGAACCGGACTGCGTACTTGCCTTACCGACGGCATTGATTGCGGTCATGGGGGCAGAAGCTGCGGTCAATGCAGTCTATGCCAATAAAATCAATGCGATGGAGGCGGAGGATCGCCCAGCATTCATCGAACAGAAGCGCAATGAATATAATGAAGACATTGATATCTACCGCTTAGCCTCCGAGATGATTGTTGATGGCATCATCCAGCCAAATGACCTGCGTGATGAATTGAGCGCCCGGTTTGAAGCATATAGCAGTAAACAATTGACATTTACCGATCGTAAACATGGAGTCTATCCAGTCTAATGAATTCAAGAAACAAGCCCGGTCATCATGCCCGGGCTATTTAGCATGTATGAAAATAAAATGATTTTTCAAATAATAAGAAAAATTTTCTTATTTAGAGTTGCTAAATCACATAAGGAAGAGTACTATAATTAGTAATTATTGATTTACTAATTACTCAACCCATACTTAGTGAAAGAAAGTGAGCGTTGCCATGGTTCAGCAGGAAAAAAAGAAATATATAACTCCAGATGGATACACAGCAGACATTGCGATCTTTACTATTACTTCGCAGAAAACGGCAGAGAAAGCGCCGCCTGAAATGTTTTTAAAGCTATTGTTAATCAAACGTGCGACGAAAGATAAGGAAGGACACCCAAATGTTGAAGGAGATAAATGGGCATTGCCTGGAGGCTTTGTAAATGCCAGGGAGACTGCTTATGAAGCAGCTAAACGGGAATTAAAAGAAGAAACGGGCGTAGCTGGATTCCATGTCAAGCATTTCGGTGTTTATGACCGCCCAGGACGCGATCCCAGGGGATGGATCATATCCAATGCTTTTTACGCCATTGTCCAGGAAGATTTTCTCAATCAAAGAAAAGCGAATGACGATGCAGCTGAGGTTGAATTGTTCACGATACAGGAAGCGTTACAATTAGAGCTTGCATTTGATCATCATACAATCATTAACGACGCGATGAACTTACTGAAAAAAGAAATGGTGCAAACGACGATAGCCCAAAAATTCCTGCCGGATGAATTTACACTTTCTGAACTGCAACGGGTGTTGCTGATAGCTAGAGATGATGCAAAAATCAGCGCGGATTCACTTTTTTATGCAAAAGCCCCTAAACTCCCGTTCTTGGAGAAAGTCTTGGATGAAAAGGGTATCCAGAAGAAAACAAAACGAAATTCGTATCGGCCTTCACAACTTTACCGATTTAATGCAGAGATTGTCATGGACTCTATTTATTATTAAGGGGGAATAGGTGAAATGGATAAAAAGGCATTGATCAATATCGATTATACGTATGACTTCGTGGCAGACGGGGGTTCATTGACCTGCGGGAAGCCAGGACAGGATATCGAGAAGGCACTAGTCAGGATAACCAAGGAGTTTATCAAACAAGGGGAATACACGGTCTTCGCGATTGATTTACATGAAAATGGAGACCGCTTACATCCTGAATCGAATTTGTTCCCACCGCATAATATTAGCGGTACAATGGGTAGAGACCTATATGGAACTTTAAAAGAAGAATATGAAACAAATAAAAATCAAAAGAATGTTCATTATATAGATAAAACGCGTTATTCGGCATTTGCAGGAACGGACCTTGATATCCGCCTAAGGGAACGTCACATTACCGATGTATATTTAGTCGGGGTTTGTACAGATATCTGTATTTTGCATACGGCAATCGACGCTTATAATTTAGGTTATAAAATCTTTGTATATGAAAATGCAGTGGCCTCGTTCAATGATGCCGGTCACCATTGGGCGCTTGGACATTTTAAAGGATCTCTTGGAGCAACCATTCTATAATATTCATTCACGCAACAGAATAGAAGGGAAGCGAATGCTTCTCTTTTGGGAGGAACTATCCATGGAAAAAAAGTACAACGACGACAGTTACGCATTACACACTGATCTTTACCAAATCAATATGGCCCAAACTTATTGGCAGGACAAAACACATAACCGAAAGGCAGTTTTCGAAATATTTTTCAGAAAGCTTCCATTTAACAGCGGATATGCGATTTTTGCGGGACTTGAAAAAATTGTCCATTACCTTCAAAACTTTTCCTTCTCGGAAAGTGATATCGACTATTTAAAAAATGATCTGCACTATGATGAAGAATTTTTGGATTATTTGCGAAACATCCGTTTCACGGGAGCGATCCGCTGTATGAAAGAGGGAGAGCTTGTCTTCGGCAATGAACCGATTTTACGGGTGGAGGCACCGCTTGCTGAAGCTCAACTCATTGAAACTGCGCTGCTTAACATTGTGAATTATCACACACTCGTGGCAACAAAGGCCTCGCGCATAAAACAAGTTATTGGAGATGAATCTGCCCTTGAATTCGGTTCAAGACGGGCACAAGAAATGGATGCTGCAATTTGGGGAGCGAGAGCGGCCTATATTGCTGGCTTTGATTCCACTAGTAATGTACGTGCTGGAAAGCTGTTCGGCATTCCGGTTTCAGGAACGCATGCCCATTCCATGATCCAGGCTTATAAAGATGAATATACGGCTTTTCATAAATACGCTGTTTCCCATAAAGACTGTGTATTCTTGGTTGATACCTATGATACATTGCGTTCTGGCATCCCCAATGCAATCCGTGTTGCCAAGGAACTGGGCGATAAAATCAATTTCATAGGCGTCCGTCTTGACAGCGGTGATTTAGCTTACTTATCAAAAGAAGCACGACGTATGCTTGATGCTGCAGGGTTTCATGATGCGAAGATTGTCGCTTCCAATGACTTGGATGAATATACGATCATCAACCTGAAACAACAAGGAGCAAGAATTGACATTTGGGGCATCGGAACCAAATTGATTACGGCTTATGACCAGCCAGCGCTTGGTGCTGTTTATAAAATGGTTTCAATAGAGGGAGAAGATGGGAATATGAGAGATACCATCAAAATTTCTTCTAACCCTGAAAAGGTTACGACACCTGGCTTAAAACGAGTATATCGAATCATCAATAAAGTGAACAACCATGCTGAAGGTGACTATTTGGCCATGGAATATGAAAAGCCTCAGGAACAGGAAAAATTAAAAATGTTTCATCCTGTCCATACCTTCCTGAGTAAATTTGTCACGGATTTCGATGCCGTTGATCTGCATGTGGATATTTTCAAGGAAGGCAGCTTGATTTATGAATTACCAACCATTGATGAAATCAAGGCCTTCACGAAAAAAAATCTCCAAGTTTTATGGCCTGAGTACCTTCGTGCACTTAATCCTGAAGAATACCCGGTAGATCTAAGCCAGGATTGTTGGGATAATAAAATGAGGAATATAGATGAAATTAAAGCAAATGTAGAGAGAATGCTAACGAAATGACCAATCTATTTTATCAGAAAGCGAGGCTTTGCCAATGCGTCCATTACAAAGAGAAATCGTAAAAAAATTACTTGTCCAACCAACGATCGATCCTGAAGTCGAATTCAGGAAAAGTGTTGATCTATTAAAAGGGTATTTGAAGAAAAATACGTTTCTGAAAAGTTTTGTACTTGGAATATCTGGAGGTCAAGATTCAACACTGGCGGGGTATATTGCCCAAACCGCTGTCAATGAATTGAATGAAGAAAAAAATGGCAGCGATTATAAGTTTGTTGCTGTTAGCTTGCCATATGGAGTACAGGCTGATGAAGATGACAGGCAGTTGGCTTTAAAATTCATCAAGCCAAGCCAAACTGTTACAGTCAACATCAAGGGAGCGGTGGATGCATCAGTAAAGGCTGTGGAAGAAGCCGTTTCTGAAAAACTATCGCATTTCTTAAGGGGAAATGTCAAAGCGCGTGAGCGGATGAAGGTACAATATGATTTAGCCGGACTTTACAAAGGTGTCGTGCTTGGTACGGACCATGCGGCTGAAGCAATCACAGGTTTCTTTACGAAACATGGTGACGGTGCAGCGGATATCATCCCATTATATCGATTAAATAAAAGGCAAGGAAAAGAAATCCTGAAATTCGTCGGTGCTCCCGAGCGTCTTTATACGAAGGTTCCAACGGCCGATTTAGAAGATGACAAACCATTAATTCCTGATGAAGTGGCTTTAGGCGTTAGTTACGACGAAATCGATGATTACCTTGAAGGAAAGGAAATCAGGACGGAAGCTGCCGAAATCATCGAAGGATGGTATACTAAAACCGAACATAAACGGAATGAAGCCATTAACGTTTATGATACTTGGTGGAAATAAAAGAATGGGTAAAGCCGAGAAGTTCAAGTGAATTTAAACGCCCGCATCACTTTTAAAGGTGCGGGCGTTTTTGGGAAGACCAATGAATATCACTTTGCTAACACATGAGTAATAAAAAATATTTTACCAGTAAAGGGGAAAATCAAATATCGACTCTCAATTTGGATCTATCCAGGCTTATTAAAGAAACTAGCAAGGAAATTAAATTCTCCGGTGTAATCGGTGTGAAAACGGGAGATGATCTAATATATAGTTCAGGACATGGCTATTCCAATCGATCGGATGAAATAATGAATACGACTGAAACAAGGTTCGGAATTGCTTCTGGGTGTCAACTGTTTACTGCGATAACCATTTGCCAGTTAGTACAAAAAGGGACTCTTAGGTTTGATTCTAAGCTTAAAGACTGTCTTCCGATCGAGTTTTTAGTTTCCGGATTTCCATCAAAATGTAACCATACATCACCTCTTAACACACACTTCGGGTATTCCTGATACTTTGATGAAGAAGTGATGGAGGACTTTGAAGAGCTATGGCAGAAAAATCCGATGTACCATATAAAAAGATTAAAAGATTTTCTGCCCATGTTTCAAGATGATGTGATGATGTTCGAACCTGGGGAAAGATTACATTATAATAATGCTGGCTATATTGTATTGGATTGATTGTTGAGGAACAAACAGGGCTTGAATTTCCCGAATATATTGACAATAACATCTTTCTGCCTTGTGGTAGGAAAGATTCCGGTTACTTCTCTATGGACAAGCTCCCTAAAAACACAGCGCTAGGGTACATACGCTAGGGTACATAAACGAAGAAAATGGAACATGGAGAACGAATATTTATTTCCTTCCCATCAAAGGCTGAGCAGATGGAGGGGAATTCTATGGGTATGGTATATGGATAAGTAAAAAAATGACGGGATTTTTAAATGTCATATAATGGGCTATGATCAGGGTGTAAGTTTCAATTCTGCGGTATACCCGGCAAATCGAATGATAACCGTCATTACTTCAAATGAAAGCATGGGCCCATACGATATTACCTGCGCGATTGAGAAAGAATTATAAACAAATGGAACCTTTCCGATAGTGAAGGGTTCCATTTGTTTATAATCAATGTGACTTCATTCATGGTAATCTGTTTTTATTTAAGAAAGGGATGAATTCGCATTCAAATGCTTGATCGTTTCCAGAACTTCTGGATTTTCAAGGGAAGAAACTTGACCGGTATCTATATTCAAGAAAGGGGCTTAAATGACATGGCGCATTACTTTTCCATTTCTTGTCTCGGAAAGCTCTTTAAGTGGGTAGATTTCTTTAGATTTCAAGGCTTTTCTTAAACAAAGAATTTGTATATTTAGATATCTTGAAGTAAAGTATATTTAATATACACCATTTTAACCGGTATTTTCCGATGGAGGTTCTTTTTACGTTATGAAGGCAAGATATGAACTCGCAAACATGAACTTAACACTAAGCAACGTGACTTTACGTAATGCAGCGGATAGTTATGTCCTCTTGAAAGCTGCAGATGATCAAAATAATAATGAAATCACGATCAAGCTTTCCCACGGTCAAGCTGAATTTCTAGAAGCGGAATTAAGGGAAGTAAATCGCCGTCGCAGGGAAAATAGTTCTGAATTATCCGGGTATGATAAGGACCGTTTGAATGACGACGATTCTTTTAATCTGTTTAGCATTGATTTTAACGAAAGTGAACCAAAGTAATTGATAGCATGTGTTCATTACCTCGCCTGAAAAAGGCTTCTCTGTAAAAACTTTCCCTTTCCATATTAAGATGTTGCCACAGAGAGTGTCCCGTTCCCGCCAATAATAAATCCAATGGCCATAAGGAATAAATTAAGCAAGGTGACCTGTCGTTACCTTTTTTCTGATTGCTTGAAAAAATTCTTCACTAAAAGGAATATGGATGACACTACAGCAAAAACCATGAAAAATACGATGAAGCCCCAAAGGCCAACAGCAGCATCTTGAAATTCCATATTCCCTCTGCTGGTAAGGGCCTGCTGAATTTCAATTGCAAATACTAAAACAACCATGACAGTAAAGGTATAAAGGAAAGAAAGTATCGTAATCCCAAAACGCATCCGGGAAATTAAATTAGATAAAAATAACACGAACAAAAAGATGATGATACCGATGATTCCCATTATCCAAAAATGCAAATCCTTGTCCGTTGCATTTGAATTTAATGTATCGCTCACAAAGAATAGGATGAAATCGTGAAGATTATTGACGATTTCCGCTAATATCTGGATGAATTCTTTCATTTTTCACACCTCCAATTCCTTAGATTATAGCAGGTTATAAATCTATATAGAAGTGGGCAGGTCCTCTGGGGGGCACGACTGACCTTAGATGGCAGTAATATGAAATAATAAACACGTTAAGGGGTGAATATCCACTACTATGTCAGTGTTTATTCTTTCGCATTTATTGGGACACATAAAAAAATCATAAGTGAATGAATTGGAAAATCAAGACATGAAACGGCAGCTAAATAAAGGTATAGTTAATATATTGTGAATAGATTAACCATATAATATTCAATACATAGAAAAATTAAGAATAAGAGATTTTAAAGTAGGTGTTCCTAATTTCTTATATTCTAATGCCCCTAGATAAACGATTTGATTTAATCCTTAATATACTTAAATGTTTTCAAGGTTGGAGGGAAAAGAATGAGTGATTTACATAATCATGTGTTAACAATAATCGATTATATGAAAACCGGTCATAATACTTGCTTTGTAAAAGTATCCGGTTTTGATGCTGAATCCGAACAGAATTTTGAAGGTGAAGTTAAATTTGTCGGGGATTTGCCATTTGGAGATTTGATACATCCTCAAAGGTCACATCTATCTTCCACTTGCAGGGAATTTGTCCGGGAAGATTTGGTGTTAAGATACGGTAAAGGGCAGTTTGAATGAAGTGGTTGAAATTCTTATGGACGATCTAAGGAAATGACGATCTATTCACTTGTTTAAAATTGGTAAAATCCAGGGTATAAAGAATATGGTATGTATGATATTTATCATGCCAATCTTCTCTGTTAACTGACAAAATAGCATATTTTCCCTATTTAACTCTCGGACTTTAATCCTTATAATTAAATAAGAAAAATATGACAGATAATGTAGAAATATACTATTCTTGAGGTGAGTTTCATGGTATATGCAGATATTTTGAGTAATATACACTCTGCTATCTCCAGTAAAAAAGCTGATTTAAATGCGAAAATTGAACGTTTAGAAAAAGCGAAAAACGATATCATAAAAGAACAGAGTATGTGTCTTAACGAGATTAGGAAAATAAAAGACCCAGAGCTAGGTGGTGGTTGGACCGGGAAGCGCTCGGATCATTTTCAGGAAGCCCGTCATGATGCCTATAATGTCATGTTTAGCATCATTCATGACGATTATGACGATTACCAATGGAAGATTGAAGCGATGATTACAAAGCTAAGTGCCGAGAATACCCTCCTGAATATAGCGGGGAATATAGCCCAAGAAGCCGATAACCTTTTAAGCAAAGGTGAAGAGGCATTTGAGCAACTGGAAAGTAAAATATCAGATTTAAAAAGGCGGTTGATTTAATGACGACAATCAAACTGAATCATCCTGCCGTAACGAAACAAGTTGATCAGGTGAAGAAGGCGCTTGATACAGTCAAGCTTGGAAATCTGCCGGCAGGCGAGCTTGGCAACAATAAATTGGAATTCACTTCGAAATGGATCGATCGGGAAAAGAACCTGGAGAAGGTCTTCGAGCAATATATCAAAATCGTCCAGAAAAATGTGGAAGATACCCGTGCCAACATTGACTTATTAAAAGAACAGGATGAAGCCATCGCCCATACGTCTTCACATGGGTATCCTGTGAGATGAAAATATATGAAGCCGAGACTTTGACGGCCGCAACTAAGTCGCGTGCCAAGCAATATGATGACCTAAAGAAGGAAGTCGCAGCCCTGAAAAAGGAATTTCAGGGCATTGTTGGCCTTAATAATGAGTTTCAAGGAGCCGGTGCTACCGCCATCAAAAGCTTCTATGAAGCGCAAATCGAGGTGGCGGACGCCTGGATGGAACTATTCACGACCCAAATCAGTTTTTTGGAAGGCATACCGGCCACCCTGGAAGAGGCGGACCTCTCCGGAAATACGGTGGTCGAGGTTCCCTTTTTAGATGGCGAAGTGTCAAACGGCATCAACCAAGCGAAGTCGCTTGTCGATGAACAAGCGAATGATCTTCAAAGGATCCTGAACAGCATTGACGATATCCTGCCTCTTGATATATTCGACCAAAAGGACTTTAATGAAAAAATCACGCTGGCCGGGCATAGGCTGGATGACACCGTGACAAAGGTCGAGAATGTCGACCGGCAATTGGTCGAGGAATATGATGTGTCCGTCGGGCAGGAAAACGTGGCCGTTGGCCTCTTCCGTGCCTTGCTTGATGCCACCAAACAGGACGGCAACGTTTCGCCGATGACGTTCAACCAATCGGCATTTAAGAATAGTGACGTCTATCAAGTGAAGGATGAAGTCGCCGGTCAGATGAAAGACTATCAGACCTTCAAAAAGCAGCAAGCCGAAGCTAAGGAAATCGAACGTGAAATGGAAGAACTCGAAAATCGCCCATGGTACGAAAAAGCCTGGGATACGACAAAAACCTTTACAGGGGAATTCACGGGATATTATGATTCTATCAGGGCCTCAACAGGAGTCGATCCAGTAACGGGCCGCAAGCTGTCCGATGCCGAACGAATCGCCGCCGGCGCCATGGCTGCCGCTGGATTCATCCCCGTCGTCGGCTGGGCCGGACGGGCCATCAAAGGCGGAAGCGCCCTATACAAAACGGCCAAAGGACTCAACGCAGCGAACCACGCGCTCGATGCCTATAAAACGACAAAAGGCTTTAGCCTCCTCCAGAAAACCGAATACGGAATATACGGACTCCTCGCAGCCAACGGCCTTGGTGAAGCGGCCACAGGCAAAGACATGTTCGGCAACCAGCTAACCGAGGAACAGCGCCAGAACGGCCTGTTGATGGCACTCGGAATCGGCGGTGTGGCTGGAGCGGCGAAGGTCGCCGATAAAGTAGCAAGCGGTACAAAGTTTGCCCCTTACAGTAAGGAATTTGCACAAAAGCAGGTTCAGAAGGTTCAAGCTACAATAACAGACATCGCGAGATCAGGAAAAACCACGTTAAAAAATATAGGTGACGAACTAGGTAAAAAAGAAATACCTAAACGAATAAGTATGGAACAGGTTTCCCTCGCAGGAGGACCAAACCTTCCCCAAATTGTAATGGAAAAACAAACAATTAAGGAAGCCTATCAGAAATTTACGGTGAAAGATAGCAAAGTAGAGGGTGTTTCAGGGGAGAGTATTTCTAAGGGTACGGATAAAGTTAGGGCTGAAGTAAGTGAAGTTAAAACATTAGTGGACAACAGACTACAGTTTACAAACGGAAGAAAAAATAGGTTAAAGCCTGATATTAGATATAAAACAGGAGAGTATGAGTACTTTTATGAAACAGATAATGTAGGTAGGATTGTAAAATTTGAAACAGAGAATTTACAATTAACAACGAGAACAGATAGATTGTCACACAGCAAAAACACACCTGGTAAAGTAAAAGGTCAAGACCATGCAGGGCATTTGGCAGGTGATAGGTTTGGAGGATCACCTAAAATTGACAATTTGGTATCGCAATTATCTGATGTTAATTTGAAGCAATATAAGAAAATTGAAGAGGAATGGGCTGTAGCTTTAAAAGAAACACCTCCCAAAAAAGTAACAGTTAATGTTGATATAATCTACTCTGGGAGTGATATGCGTCCTGAAAAATTTAAAGTAATTGAATAGGCTACACTTAGTTGGACAGAATTTTTAAGGTCAAGTAGACTACAGATACTACATTTGAGGAGAATCTACA
>NZ_JAOPHO010000023.1:0-64565 GCF_033141925.1 Peribacillus sp. CSMR9 | reverse complement strand
CAGGCAAAAATTCAAAGGGAATCTCAAAAAGGGGTTCGGAATTTTTTAATTCCGAACCCCTTTTGTCTACAAACTGAGCCCTTCTCATAAGAGAAGGGCTCTATTATTAATCTTCAAATAACACTTCCATAAATCGTCGATTTCTTTTTAAATTTTTTCAGTGCTTTCTTTAATAAATGTGATGTTTCCCTCCTACCATGTTCCCTCTTCAAATAATATTATTACCGTTAGTACTTTTATAAAAATAATTAATTCCAGCCCACAATATAGATTACTCCTAAGTTTTCTAAATTGAGGGAGGGTTATTTTAACATCCAATGATTTTACGATTAAACAAAGGAGTATAAGTTTGTGAGTTATTCACTTCACAATATAATAGATAACCTCTATGTTTCACAAAGGTCTTTTTATACATAATGATAGAGATTATATTGATTTGCCGTTTTATTCATCTGCCGTGACCAAAGTAAGGTAAAGGATAACGTTTTCATTTGTCTCTAATATAGACTTATAACAATCTTTTGCAAAAACGTTTTGCTGACTCTAAAATGATAGTGTTGGGGAATAGTTTTATTAAATGTACAGAATAAGATGTGAGTAAAATACCGATTAAATATGAGCATACGAGCCCGGCCTATTATTCGTTAAGACTGTGTCCTCGAAAATGTTTGTCATAATCAGTAAGCAGCTAAATGTGCAAACGGTTTATGACAATAGTTGAGGGTAGTGAGCCTTATCGATCTTGGTCATGATAAATTGAAATCACTCATCTATAAGAAGCAGGAAAGAAGAGATGCGTTTTTTAATGGTCATACTTTCCCTACACCCCAATGCATCTATATAATTAACAGATAATCATACATGGAGGATGGCAGCATAGGGATAAGCTGCTAAATATCCCTAGCATGGTGACTTTTTTCGAAAAAGTAATAACATAACAAGTCTTCCGTTTTATTCCGAAGGCGGGGATTGAAATAATTATGATGTTCTTCATATCCTTTATATAAAAAACAATACATCGTGAAGGATTCATCACGTTTGATTTCACTTACTTTAATATTCTCCTTGCGCAAATAGCGCCGTACCTCGGCAAGATCGTCCTGAACGACTTTTAATATATGCTCGACTAGTTCCGAATAGGGCCTTTTTAATTTAAACGGACTAATTTCGATGACCTTGAGATCCCGGTTTAAGACTGTAATAACCATAGGGAGGTAGATGGCTTTTTCAATCATATTTCGGTCATCTTCTGGAATGCGGGTCATCATGACCGCTCCTTTCTAAAAAAGCACGTTTTTAATATTAATATGTATATCTTGTGAAAATCAGAACGTTTGTTCTCGTTTGTTTATCCTAATGTATTTTCAGTTTATATGCAAGAAGTTTTGATAAATGATGAAATTTTTGTTAACAAGATTATGTTTTCCTGAGATAGGGAAAGTATGAAGATATATGGATAATAATTCTTGCAATTTCAGGGGAAAGTGATATATCTAAAATAAACGGTTTTTAATAAGTTTATGCTGCTTTGATAGTAGCATGTCGAGGGAGATAATTATGGATTTGGATACTATACATGAGTGGTTTACACTTGATAATATATCGGCGCTCATTCAGCAATATCGCTCATTCGGTCCAATTTCCGGAATCTTACTGCCGATGTTGGAAGCTTTTTTGCCCTTTTTACCCTTAGTGGTGTTCGTGCTTGCAAATGCAACGGCTTTTGGTCTCTGGTGGGGATTTTTATTTTCTTGGATTGGTGCAGTAGCGGGGTCTTTTTTGATCTTTTTAGTTATTAGAAGATATGGTCAAATGAGGTTTTTTCGATTTTTGCAAAAACATAAGCAGGTGCAGAGGTTGATGGTTTGGGTGGAAAGCCATGGATTCGGTCCTTTGTTCATACTGCTCTGCTTCCCTTTTACACCGTCGGCCATCGTGAATATCGTGGCAGGACTTTCAAAGGTAAGTCCCTTGCAATATGGACTTGCAGTCGTTGGAGGGAAAGCGGTGATGATTTTTACGATCAGCTTCGTAGGTTACGATTTGGTATCCTTAATACATAAGCCTGTACGTACGATCATTATCGGGATTGTCATCTTTATCTTATGGTTTGCGGGAAAAAGACTGGAAGTCCGATTAAATAAAAGCATGAAGAGAGAAGAAGGACAATAAATTAGTATATAAATGTAGTAGGGGTTGAACCAGATGGAAAAAACAAACAAGAATTCTTTGTCCGATTGGATAAAAGCAGCCATGATAGCTTTTGTTATTTACATCTTAATCCGTACATTTTTCTTTTCAAGCTATGATGTTGAAGGGGATTCGATGCAGCCGACTCTTGAAGACGGCAATAAACTTGTCGTGAATAAAATCCATTATCAGATTCAAGATATCAACCGTTTTGACATTATAGTTTTTCATGCGAATGCACAGGAAGATTATGTTAAGCGAGTTATAGGGATTGCAGGTGACCGCATTCGTTATAAAGATGATTGGCTTTACGTAAATGGTGAGAAAGTGGATGAGCCTTATCTTGAGAAATACAAGGAAGGTTTCCCGGGACAGGATTTTACGGGCGATTTTACATTAAAGGAATTGACGGGCATGACAACAGTCCCGGAGGGCAAGCTTTTTGTCATGGGTGACAATCGCCTTGAAAGTGCGGACAGCCGTCACTTTGGTTACATACCAGTTGAAAATGTTGTCGGTAAAGTCGATGTTCGATATTGGCCGATCAAAGAGTTCAATTATAAATTTACAGGTGAATGATTGAGGAAGCCCGAAAATTATCAGGGCTTTTTCTTTTGGAGGAAACGCGAACGTACGATTGGTGTTTTTTAAAGGGAAACGGTAAAATAATAGAATGTAAATCTAATTGGAAACAGAAACCTAGTCAAAAAGACGAAAGTATTTCTGGTATGATGGATCTAGATATTATGTTGTATAAGGGGGAAAAGAGATGTCACTCCGTTTTTTACTGGGAAGATCGGGTGCAGGGAAAACTTCGAATATATTGGGCGAAATTCGCACCAAATTGGCAGAAAATCCCGAAGGCAATCCAATTATCTACCTCGTTCCTGATCAGATGACGTTTCTATCTGAATATAAATTAATTAAAACACCAGGCCTTGCCGGAATGATCCGTACACAGGTTTTCAGTTTTAGCAGGCTTGCTTGGCGCGTTCTTCAGGAAACTGGGGGAATGAGCCGGCTCCATTTGGACAGCGTTGGCGTTAATATGTTGATAAGGAAAATCATGGAGGATAAAAAAGAAGAGTTAAAGATGTTTCGTCGATCTGCTGATAAGCAGGGGTTCATTGCACAGATGGAGCTTATGCTGGCTGAGTTCAAGCAGTATTGCATCAAACCGGATGACATTCAAAACTATTTGACCGAAACATCACCCTCCGGCAGCGGCATTCAGGATAAACTTCATGACCTTGAATTGGTCTATCAGGCGTTTGAGGATGAAATGGTTGGCAAATATTTAGATTCCGAAGACTATTTCACTTTGCTTATCGAGAAAATGTCTGAGTCTTCATATATAAGGAATGCGGATATCTATATCGATGGTTTTTATAGCTTGACGCCACAGGAATTGTTGATTGTGGAAGAAATGATGAAGCTGTGCAGGAGTGTAACGGTCTCGCTGACGTTAGATCAGCCCTACAGACAATATGCTCCGGATGATTTGCAATTGTTCAGGCAAACGGGAAATCTTTATCATAACCTTTATCAGGCTGGATTGAGGAACGGTATACCCATTTCAGAAGATCGAATCTTAAAAGGGACGGAAAGGTTTGGAAAGAGTCCGGGCCTGAATCATCTGGAAACTTACTTTGCCATTCGTCCTGCACGGACGTTTGGGCAGTCACCTGATGTAACGATTGCCCAGGCAGTTAACCGCAGAGCTGAGATTGAAGGAGTTGCCCGGGACATCTTGACGCTTGTCAGACAGAAACAGCACCGTTTCCGTGATATTGCGATTTTAGTCCGAAATGGAGAGGCATACGCAGATATTTTACAAACCGTTTTTCGGGATTATCAAATCCCCTTGTTCGTCGATTCCAAACGGACCATGCTGAATCATCCTCTGATTGAACTGATTCGTTCGACTTTGGAGATCATCAATGGATATTGGCGTTATGAGCCGGTATTTCGTGCAATCAAGACGGAGCTTCTATTTCCGCTGCAAAAAAATCACGATAGAATGCGCGAACAGGTTGATAAGCTGGAAAACTATGTGCTGGCCCGTGGAATTAAAGGAAGCAGGTGGACGTCCAAAGAGCGTTGGACCTACCGGCGTTTCCGCGGACTGGAACTAGAGGACCGAAACCAGACGGATAAGGAAATGAAGCTTGAGCAAGAGCTGAATGAGATGAAGCAATTATTTACCGAGCCCATCTTGAAGCTATCAAAACGTGTTAAAAAGGCAGCTAATGGCAGGGAATTGTGTGAGGCCCTTTATCTATATCTTGAGGAATTGCATGTACCGGAAAAATTGGAAAAACTGAAACAGGAGGCAGAAGAAGCGGGTGATTTGGTATCGGCTAGAGAGCATGAGCAAACGTGGAATGCGGTTGTCGACTTACTAGACCAATTCGTTGAACTGCTGAGCGGGGAAGAGCTTTCCATGAAACAGTTTGCGGTAGTCATTGAAGCTGGTCTGGAGTCACTTGAATATTCTTTGGTACCGCCGGCAATTGACCAAGTCCTAGTAGCTAATCTCGATTTATCCCGCCTGGATGATGTGAGGACAGCTTTTGTCATCGGCTTGAATGAAGGGGTTTTGCCAGGAAAGGCTTTATCTGACGGAATATTTTCAGATAGTGATCGTGAGCTGCTGCTGGCTGGTGGACTTGATGTTGCTCCAAATTCAAAGGTGCGCCTCCTTGATGAGGAGTTTACTGCGTATAAAGCTTTTACTACACCTGCTGAAGCCCTTTATTTATCATATCCGCTTGCCGATGAGGAAGGAAAGGCACTTTTACCCTCATCCTATTTGAAAAGGGTAAGGGACGTATTGCTTAACGTTTCCGATGTGTATTATATGAACGATCCATCCGATCTGACTGCTGAGGAACAGGTGAAATATGCGGCGAATTATGATGTGGCACTATCGTACCTCGCTACCCAATTGCAGCTGAAAAAAAGGAACTATCCAATCCACTCACTTTGGTGGGATGTATATAATTCCATTTTGGAGGATGAAAAGGCCGGTCCTTCAGCAACCAAGGTTTTATCGAGCCTTTTTTATCAAAATGGAACAAAGAAATTATCAGAGGAAACAAGCAAGCAATTATATGGTGAGAGCATTCTTACGAGTGTATCCCGGATGGAAATGTTCAATAGCTGCCCGTTTTCCCATTATGCCGCTCATGGCTTGAAATTGAGGGAAAGGCAAATTTTCCGTTTGGATGCACCAGATATTGGTGAGATGTTCCACGGAGCGTTGAAAATGATTTCGGATTACTTAAAGGAACATGATATTCCTTGGTCTGCTTTGACGAAGGAACAATGTTTGGAGTTGGCTAGAATTGCTGTGGAGAAACTTGCTCCTAAACTTCAAAATCAGATTTTGTTAAGTACGAACCGCCATCACTATTTACGCAGGAAACTGGAACACGTGATTGGACGGGCCTCAATCGTATTAAGTGAACATGCAAAGGTGAGCGGTTTTGCTCCAATTGGATTAGAACTTGGATTCGGAAAAAATGGAGAGCTGCCGCCACTTTCTTTCACATTGAAAAACGGTACGAAGATGGAATTGATCGGGCGGATCGACCGTGTGGATAAAGCGGAAGAAGGTGAGGGTGTCTATTTGCGTGTGCTTGATTATAAGTCGAGTGAAAAGGAACTGAACATGAGTGAAGTATATTATGGACTTGCGCTGCAAATGTTGACATACCTTGATATCGTCGTCACCCATTCGAAGTCGCTAATTGGAAAGGAAGCTATTCCAGCCGGCGTTTTGTATTTTCATGTGCATAATCCTGTTGTCAAATCAAAGGGAATGCTCAGTTTGGATAAAATTGAAGAAGAAATTTATAAAAGTTTTAAAATGAATGGACTTGTACTGGATCATTCAAATGTCATTCAGATGATGGATACTTCGCTTGATATTGAAAATTCAGGTAAGTCGGAAATTATTCCAGCTGGATTTAAAAAGGATGGTTCGCTCCTGGCGGCTTCCAAAGTAGCCAGCAGGGAAGAGTTTTCGCTTCTGAATCATCATGTGCGCCGCGTTTATCAGGAGGCTGGTGATCGAATGGTCGATGGTGATGTGGATATAACGCCATATAAATTAAAGGAAAAAACGCCGTGCACCTTCTGTTCCTTTAAATCGGTATGCCAATTCGACCAGTCACTGGAGGAGAATCAATTTAGGAATTTAGCACAGAAGAAACAAAATGATGTTCTTGAGCTATTAAGAGGGGAGGGGGAGAGCGATGAGTAAAACGAAAATCCCTGCTCTGCCAGGAGACGTGACCTGGACGGAAGATCAGTGGAAGGCGATATGGGCTAAAGATCAGGATATTCTGGTTGCGGCGGCTGCAGGTTCAGGGAAAACTGCGGTGCTGGTCAATCGGATCATCCAAAAAGTCATTTCAGAAGAAGATCCAATCGATGTTGATGAACTGCTCGTCGTTACATTCACCAATGCTTCGGCTGCCGAGATGCGCCATAGGGTAAGCGAGGCATTAGAAAAAGCGATCAATGAAAATCCGCATTCACAGCATCTGCGGAAGCAGTTGAGCTTGATTAATCGCGCTTCAATTTCCACACTTCATTCCTTTTGTTTAGAGGTGATCCGGAAGTATTATTACCTGACGGAAATCGACCCAGGCTTCCGGATTGCAGACTCTACAGAGATCCAGCTACTCCGTGATGAAGTGATGGAAGAACTTTTCGAGGAACAGTATGGCCAAAATGATAATGATGAGTTCTTTAATTTGGTTGATGCTTTTACGAGCGATCGAAATGATGATGCACTTCAGAATATAGTTCGATCGCTGTATGATTTTTCGCAATCAAATCCTGATCCGGACAGATGGCTCAATGGTGCAGCAAGCATGTATGAGTTGGCTGATGATGATGGGATTGATGACCTTTCGTTTATCGATTCATTGAAATTCGATATTGGTTTACAACTGGACACTGCCAGGGATTTATTGGAACGGTCGCTTGCGTTGACAAAAGTCCCTGGGGGGCCGGCACCAAGGGCTGAGAACTATTTAGCCGATTTGACCCTGGTTGCTAAACTTTCGGAAGTGAAAGACCAATCCTGGAATTCTCTTTATGAAGAAATCCAAAACGTGAAATTTGGAACGGCAAAACGGCTTACTGGTGAAGATTTTATCAAGGAAGTATCGGATGAGGCTACCAAGTATCGCGATAAGGCGAAGAAGATCATCAAATCGTTACAGGAAGAGTTATTTTCCCGAAAACCGGAAAGCTATCTGCGCGATATAAGGGAGCTCAAGGGTTATGTCGATACACTTGTAATGCTTGTTAAACAGTTTGACGATCGATTCTTTGCTGCAAAAGCAGAAAAGAACTTAGTTGACTTTGCTGATTTGGAACATTATTGTCTTCGGATTTTGACAGGGGAGATTGTGGATGGCGAACGAAAACCTTCAGCGGCAGCTATCGAATACAGGAATCAGTTCAAGGAGGTTCTCGTAGATGAGTATCAGGATACGAACCTTGTTCAGGAATCCATTTTAAAACTGGTGACGGCTGACGGCGAATATAATGGGAATCTGTTTATGGTAGGCGATGTCAAGCAGTCCATTTACCGCTTTAGGCTTGCGGAACCGAATCTCTTCCTTGGAAAATACACACGTTTTACCCATGATGGTGTTGAGTCCGGACTTAAAATAGATTTAAACCGCAATTTCAGGAGCCGAAAGGAAGTTCTCGATGGGACGAACTTCTTGTTTCAACAGTTGATGGGCATTACAGTCGGTGAGATTGATTATGATGAAGATGCCCAATTGAAGAAAGGTGCCCCATATCCCGAAGACGATCCAAACCCAATTGAACTCCATTTAATTGATGGAACAGCCGATTCGGGAACTCTTTCGGACATGGAAGGATCGGATGGCGGGTTTGAGGCTGAGGAACTTGAAAAAGCGCAGCTTGAAGCAAGGCAAATGGCTAAGCTCATTAAAAAGGCTATAGGCGAAAAGCATCGGATATATGATACGAAAACCAAAAAGTACAGATCTGCCACATATCGTGACATGGTCATTCTTCTTCGCTCGATGCCATGGGCACCGCAAATCATGGAGGAATTTAAAAAGCAGGGGATTCCAGTCTATGCCAATTTGTCGACAGGGTATTTTGAAGCGACCGAAGTGGCCATCATGATTTCCTTATTGAAGGTGATTGATAATCCGCAGCAGGATATCCCATTGGCTTCCGTTCTCCGTTCACCTATAGTCGGGCTGGATGAAGAAGAAATGTCACAGGTGCGTTTATTCCATACAGGGAGCTACTACGAAGCATTAGCTGATTTTTACAGAAAGAGTGACCCGGAAGAACATCCCGGGCTATATGAAAAAGCCTCAACTTTTTATAAAAAGCTAGTAAAGTGGAGGAAGCTTGCCAGGCAGGAAGCATTATCAGATTTGATCTGGCTTCTATATCGCGAAACGCAGTTTTATGATTTTGCAGGAGGGATGCCAGGTGGTAAACAGCGCCAGGCCAATTTAAGAGCTTTGTATGACAGGGCAAGGCAATATGAAGCAAGTTCATTCCGCGGTCTGTTCCGTTTCTTGCGTTTCATAGAAAGGATGCAAGAACGTGGAGATGATCTAGGGGCAGCCCGGGCTTTAGGGGAACAGGAAGATGTAGTCCGCCTGATGACGATTCACTCGTCAAAGGGTCTTGAGTTCCCGATCGTGTTTCTTGCCGGTCTTTCCAAGCAATTCAATATGATGGATATACGCAAGCCGTATTTACTGGATAAGGATTATGGCTTTGCGGCTAAGTATGTGAATTCCGAATTACGGATAACTTATCCATCCCTCCCTCAATTGGCTTTTAAGAAAAAAAAGCAGCTTGAATTAATTGCCGAGGAGATGCGTGTCCTCTACGTGGCACTTACTAGAGCTAAAGAAAAGCTTTATTTAATTGCCAGCATCAATGATGCAGAAAAAACGCAGCAGAACTGGGAAAGTAATGCGGCACATGGAGATTGGCTTTTAAAGGACTATGTACGGGCAGGTGCAAAAAGCTATCTTGATTGGATTGGTCCATCCCTTGTCCGGCATCGGGATTCCCTTGGTGCTGCAGGCCTTGGCTTGGAAATGGAGTCGCATCCATCGAATTGGTCCATTTCCGTCATTCCGAGTGAAGAACTTGCTGTCCTGGATGAGGAAGAGGCACTGGTACAGGAGCAAATACTCGATCATGTCCAAAAATCAGAGAAGGTCGCGATGGTTTCCGAATTTTATGATGATATCAAAAAACAGCTCGAATGGGAGTACCCCGAGCATGAGGCGACGGTGTATCGTTCCAAACAATCCGTTTCTGAACTAAAACGTCAATATGAATTGAAGGACGAGCAAAGCTCCACGGAGTTGTTACGTAAATTTAAACGTCCCATCACGAAGCGTCCGACTTTCATGCAAGAAAAGTCACTGACACCTGCTGAAAGGGGTACGATTACACATTTAGTCATGCAGCATATTGATCTATCTAAAGAGATTACCATTCAATCGATTCAGGAACTGATGGTAGACTTGATTCAACGAGAGTTGTTGACGGAGGAACAGAAAGAAGCTGTGGATCCGGAAACGATTGTCGATTTCTTTGACAGTGAAATCGGCCAAAGAATGCAGAGGGCCGGGAGCATTCGCCGTGAAGTGCCATTTACGATGTCGGTGCCTGCAAAAGAGGCTTACAGCGATTGGGCAACTGGCGAAGAGGAGATCCTTATCCAAGGTGTGATTGATTGTATCTTTGAGGATGAACAAGGTCTTGTGCTACTCGATTATAAAACGGATACAATCACTGGCCGTTTTGCTAGCGGGTATGAAGGGGCTAAAGAAATCCTTGCCGATCGATACCGGATGCAGCTTCAGCTATATACGAGGGCTGTTGAAGGGATATTGAATAAGAAAGTAACCAGCCGTTACTTGTTTTTCTTTGACGGATCGCATTTATTGGAATTATAAGAGAGACAGAGTGTCCCATTTATGCGGGACACTCAGTTTGTAGACAAAAGGGGTTCGGAATTAAAACATTCCGAACCCCCTTTTGAAATTCCCTTTGAATTTTGCTCAATATTAAGGAATTGGATCTCTACGAGCCTACTATGTTAGGCGATTTTTGGACATTGCCATGTCCAATTGGCCATCTTCTTTTTATTCATGGCAGCGAAAGTGAGCATCGCCTGCATCGACAATTTTTTAAGTCCCCTTAAAGTAGTCCAACGCATGCCATGGTTTTCTTTTGCATCTGCGAAAACACGCTCAATCGTTTCATTACGTTTCGCATAGATAGGTTTTACATCTTGATGATGACGCAGATGATCTGCTTCTTCCATATAATCTTGCCAAATATGACGTGTCACTACTTTTTGATGGTCTTTACTTTGGGTACACTTTGATAAAAATGGGTTTTGGTGATTTGTACTCACGATAGCCCTCTTTATTCGTTGTTGTGTACTTTAATATCTCGCCCGATGGGCAAAGGTAACAATCAAAATGTTCATCGTAAACATAGTCATATTTGCAGAAGAATCCTTCTTTTGTTCGAGGACGTGTATACGGTAAAGCCGGTGTTATTTTATTACCAAATAGATAGCTTGTAATCGCGGGTGTTTTATAAGCTGCATCTGCGGCAAAAGCTTTTGGTTTTCCAGCTTTTTCAATTACTTGTCCAACAAGTGGCTCTAAGATGTGACTATCATGCGTATTTCCAGGTGTTACAATTGTCCCCAGTACAAAACCGTTGCTGTCGGTAGCCACAAATGAATAGGCAAACTGTTTTGTTCGTTCATCTTTGACATAGTAGCCACTCTCACGGTCAGTTGTACTTTGTTTAATTTCTTTGGTTTCTTCCTTATTAAGTTTATCCGGTGGAAAAGGTTTTTTATTATGGTTTTCACGGTTTGATATATTTCTTCTTGAAGTCGTCCTTGATACGCACGTGTTTCCTTGCGAACGATTTTTTTTTCAAATTTCCGCTTATTCGCACTGGCGCATTTCAAATTGATCTCGCTGAATAAAATCATGTTTAGAAAGCATCCTCATCACCTTAAGTTTTAATACTCAAAGTTGATTGGAGCGGAAGGTACGAGACTCCTGCGGGAAAAGCGCGTCTAGGGGAGACCACACAGGCGCAAGCCGAGGAGGCTCACTGACCGCCCGCGGAAAGCGAGTGCCTGGATTGGAAATCAACGTTCAAATTGTACAAGCAAAAAAAACTGTAGACAAACTCGATTTTCACCAAATAAACAGAATAGTTTGAAAAAATACAAAAAATTACTATATACTAGAGGAGAAAAATACCTTTTAAAGGAGTAGAGAAGAGTATGACGAGTGAGATCAAGAGCAGGGGATACTTTGGTGAGTTCGGTGGGAGCTTTGTACCGGGTGAACTACAGGAAGTTATGGATATTTTAGAAACGGAGTTCCTGAAATATAAGGATGACCCGGAATTCATTGAGGAGTTTCAATATTATCTGAAAGAATATGTCGGACGCGAAAACCCGTTGACCCTTGCACAGAATTTAACGAAAAAGATTGGCGGGGCAAAAATATATTTGAAGCGTGAAGATTTGAATCATACAGGTGCTCACAAAATTAATAATGCGATTGGACAGATCCTGCTCGCTAAACGGATGGGTGCTAATCGCATCATCGCAGAAACTGGCGCTGGACAGCATGGTGTAGCGACTGCAACAGCATGTGCGATGTTCGGCTTAGAGTGTGTAATCTATATGGGTAAGCTGGATACGGAGAGGCAGGCATTGAATGTCTTTCGGATGGAATTGTTGGGGGCAAAAGTTGTAGCGGTCGAAAAGGGACAGGGGCGATTAAAGGATGCCGTTGATGAGGCATTAAATGATTTGGTGCAAAACTATGAAAATACTTTTTACTTGCTTGGTTCAGCAGTGGGCCCGCATCCCTATCCAACGATCGTTAAGCATTTTCAAGCAATCATAAGTGAAGAATCAAAACGCCAGATCGTTAAAAAGGAAGGAAAGCTCCCAACTGCCATCATTGCTTGCGCAGGAGGGGGAAGCAATGCGATTGGTGCTTTTGCACATTATATCAAAGAAGAAAATGTCCGTTTAATTGGTGTAGAACCAATTGAAGCCCCTAGTATTTCGCAAGGTGTCCCGGCAATATTGCACGGATTCAAAAGTTTGACGTTAGTGGATGAGCATGGGCAGCCAAAACCGACATTTTCCATAGCGGCCGGCTTGGATTACCCAAGTGTTGGACCCGAGCATAGTTTTTTGAAAGATAGCGGACGAGCGGAGTATGTGACGGTAAAAGGGGAAGAAGCTCTTGAGGCTTTTCAGGTGTTATCCAAAACAGAGGGGATCATCCCAGCTCTCGAAAGCTCGCATGCTCTAGCTTACGCCATGAAGTTAGCAAAAGAGTTAACAAGAGATGATATCCTGATCGTTAATTTATCAGGACGGGGTGATAAAGATGTGGAGCAAGTATTTAACATGATAGAAAAATAGGCCAAATTTAAAAGTCTCCCGGATTTGGGAGACTTTTTCTTTGACTAATTATTCCCTGCAATGGGTTGGTCGACCCCATTGACATCAAGGACATTGCTTCCATTCAGCCCATTGGCCGTAAAGACGATCGCACCAGTGTTAGATGAACCGGATCCGGTGACAGTTTTGTTGGAAGACTTCGGCGAAATGACGGCTGCATCCCCGAATAACAGGTTTCCATCCGCGACATTGAATATTTGGACTGGACCGACAATAGCTGGCATATAAATTCCTCCTTTTAACATTTAAGGGGTGTGGGTTGAATCCTCAATTGGTGTCTTTTCGGTTTTTTTAGGAATCTCCCGAATGTGTTTCACTCTGGATTCCATACGTATATGACCGACATTCCCCACACCGACAACAGCTGAAGATGATACCCCAATTACGTCGATGTTGCCAACATGAATAAAAGGATTCGGATTTGAAAATCTTGATATGACGGGTTCATTCAATCTAGGGATATAAAATGGTTTCTTAAAAATGTCATAGTCTTCGAAATGAACATCCACTGAATCGAAAGTGTCGCTTTTCTTCTGGAGTGCCAAGGCAAATGAGTTTCCGTCAATATAAGAACAGTCTCCAATCTGCATGGTGGAGCTAAAAAGGACTGTCTTGGCAGATAAAGACTTTACTTTTGATGTTCTTGAAAACATCTCTTTTATCCTTTTGGAGCAAATGGGACGGTTGGTCCGATGATAAGGGATTCCGGAGGTGTATCGAATGCGGAAGATAGTTGGACCGTTTGCACATCCCCTATTAGAAATAAAGCAGAGCTTGATACACCGATAATTTTGATATCACCTACGCAAAGCTGGTGATTGATTACATTAAACTCCATTTGGATTTCCTCCTGTCTCGGTTTGTGAATGGGTAATGAATTGAAATAAAGCAGCTTGAATATCGGATTTTACCTTTTCCCTGACTTTTTCCTTGATATTATCCCGTTGCTCTGGTGCACGTTCCGCATAATTAAGATTATCGAAATACATATTGATTCGTTGATGAAGCTGGCGTTCGACGTCCTGCTTAATGAAGTCATGATAAGAGGGTTCCAATGATACTTTTAACTGGGTTTCCGCATCGTGGATCATATTTTCCAAGTCTGAAAGTATATCGTTGTAAATTTCCTGGACAACGATTTCTCTGCCTGGAAATAGGTTCGGTGCAGGTGGAACGGGTTGGTTGTTGACGGCAAATTCATCAATGTTGTTTAGATCATTGGGGTTTAAGCCGATATTCAACGTTCCATCTAAAGATTCGACTTTTAATTGATCGAATTTATATTCAATTTTATCTACATGGATTGGCGGTTTGCTTTTCAGTTGGGCAAGTTCATCTGTCAGGCGTTTGAGTTCGCGTTCAAGTTTCATGATCCGTTTATCCTGGGCTTCAAGATAACACTGCATTTGGATGGAGTACGAATATAGATCCTGATTCACGATTCAACACCTCACCTTCACAATATGATAAATTCATTTATGACAGTATATGAAAAATATGGAAATAGGTGAATGCCTATGAATTAGGACGATTAAATGGGACGAAACTGGTTAATGGGGTTACATCAGCTTCAATTCCGGGAGCAGGCTCAGTGAATCCACCGGTATTGGCTAATGTGGAATATGGTTTAATCACCCCGGCACTTCCTATTTGAAAAACGGATGAATTGGCGATGCTTTGAATTTTTATCATATTGATTTGTATGGTCTGGTGAATATTGAAGATCATGCTGACTCCTTTCTTAAAAACATTAGAGATTTAAGACCAGTGGCTGATCAATACCATCTGTATCATTTGTATTTGTGGTGCTATAGGCATTATATAGTGATATGGATTCACCTGTATTGAACGAGCCAGCACCCGAAAAAGTTTTCGCAGTGGAATATGGACTAATTTTAAAGACGTCACCAACATGGACAACTCCACTGTTACTGACATTGATGACTTGAACGATTCCTACGATGGCCGGCAAGAAAATCACCCTTTTTTATTCTGGTGTTACCCTTAAATCAAGGCGATGAGCCTAAACTGAAGGGAGTATCAATGTATTGTATGTCAACTCAAGAGTGATGTGATTCATCTGCCTATCAATTTGTTGTTGTATAACAGGTGAGAGTGTCATTGGATGAATGGGAACAGATATGGTAAAATGTTTACTAATTCAGAATTTTTAAATAAAACGAGGGGTGAGGAAATGAACGTACCATTAGTATTATCGCATTTCTTAGATCGAGCAGCCTTACTATATGGCGATAAGAAAGCCATCATTGGAGATGACAAGGTTTTATCCTACTTAGAGTTGAACGGCCGTGTAAACCAGCTTTCAAATGGTTTAAGGGATCTTGGAGTCAAAAAGGGTGATAGGGTGGCATATTTGGCACCTAACTCAATTGAAATGCTTGAAGGCTTTTATGGAGTATTTCAACTTGGGGCCGTAATCGTTCCATTGAATATCCGCTTGAAGCCTGCCGATTATTTATTCATTTTGAACCATAGTGAGTCCAAGGTTCTTTTCGTAGATCAGGAATTGTATCAACTAATTTATCCTGTCAAGGATGAACTTGAATCGGTGGAACACATAATTGTACATTATAAAGGTGAAGAGATAAATGAAATCGATTACAACTATTGGCTGGAAAGTTATGATAACAGGAGTTTTAATCGGGAGTCAGTGGATGAAAATGATGTTTCGAGCCTTCTTTATACAAGCGGGACCACAGGAAATCCCAAAGGGGTGATGCTGACTCACCGCAACAATTACCTGCATGCCCTAGGCGCGATGCATCACTTCAGAGTCAATGACCGCGATACATATTTGCATGTACTGCCGATGTTCCACGTAAATGGTTGGGGTGCCCCATTTTATTATACGGCAAATGGTGCCACTCAAATTTGTTTGAGGAAAACTACACCCGAAACAATATTTGATGCACTTGAAAAGCATAAGGTTTCCATTATGCATATGGCACCAACGGTTCTGAATTCTTTGTTTCAATATTATGAACGGAATGTTCCGGTGATTGAGCAAGATATCCGAATCGTTGTTGCGGGTTCCGCTCCGCCCCCTGCATTCGTTACAAGGGTAGAAAAAGAGTTAGGCTGGGAATTCATTCAAATTTATGGAATGACTGAATCAACACCGGTAACTTTGATATCGCTGATTCGTTCTGAATTCGATGATCTTTCGGAAAAGGAAAAACATAGAATGAAGGCGAAAGCCGGATATCCCATCATAGGCAGTGAGGTAAGGGTTGTACATGAAAATGGTGAGGAAGTAGCCCATGATGGCGTGGATATCGGGGAGCTCATCGTCCGCAGTCATGGTGTGATGTTAGGTTATTGGAAAAATGAAGAAGCGACCAACCAGACACTGAGAAATGGATGGCTGCATACTGGGGATATGGCAACAATCGATGAAAATGGAAATGTTGATATCGTTGACCGCAAAAAGGATATAATCATAAGTGGCGGAGAAAATATCTCTTCCATAGAAGTGGAAGGAATACTCTATGAACATCCGGACATTCTTGAAGCGGCAGTCATTGCCGTTCCGCATGAAAAGTGGGGAGAGACGCCGCATGCCTTCATTGTGCTAAAAAGGGGTGTGGAATTAACAGAGGATGATATAAAGACCTTCACACGAGAAAAAATGGCCCATTTTAAATCAGTCACCAGTGTGTCGTTCGTCGATGAGCTTCCAAAAACGGCATCGGGAAAAATCCAAAAAATCCATCTTCGTAACGATTACTGGGAATCTAAGGGGAAAACAGGCAGATTCGTCAATTGAGCTCGCTAACGCTGATCAGAAATGATCAGCGTTTTTGTCCATTTGATCTGGTGTGATATGGATCCTGACGGGAAATGAAGGTGGGGGGCTCCCTTTGACCATGATGAATGTCCACTTTCGTAATCACAGCCACAGGAACTCATGCCATTGTTTGATAAAGGCCATCATAATCAAATCATTCATTTTGACTTTTTAAGATGATGAATGGAATTTGTTTCGATAAAAAAACTTCCTGTTTAACGATAAAGTGTTACTATTATAAAATATTTCAAATTATTATGATTTTTCTTTTTTCATCATGTTTACTTTTAGAGTTTTTGGATTGTGGGGGAGAACATTGAAACGTATTCATTATAGCTGGGTGATTCTAATCATTACGTTTTTCTCGATTATTGTAGCCGGAATCGTTAGATCATCATCAGGAGTATTCATCGTACCATTTGAAAATGAGTTCGGGTGGGACCGGTCCGTCATTTCTTTAGCCTTTGCTATAAGTCTTTTTCTTTATGGTTTATCGGGTCCATTCATGGCTGCTCTAATTGAAGTGCTTGGATTAAAGAAAATGATGGTGTTGGCCATGTCAACTTTATTGACAGGGATTTTCCTCACTTTTTTCATGGAGCATGAGTGGCAGCTCATTCTAATTTGGGGGATTATCATTGGCTTGGGGTCTGGAGTGTTTTTAACGGTATTGGGCCCATATGTGGCAAATCGTTGGTTCGAGAGGAGGCAGGGGCTGGCAGTCGGGATACTAACGGCAAGTACGGCCACAGGTCAGCTCATTTTACTTCCGGTTTTAGCAATTATCATTGAGAATTACTCTTTTAGATGGGCGATTAGTTTAATTTTGGTCCTTTGCTTAATCATGCTTGTAATCATCCTTTTATTCATGAAAAACGATCCGAAGGAAGCTGGGATTCTTCCATATGGATTAGTAGAGGAAATCCAAGAGGCTGTTCCAGTCCAAAAGAAGAACCCCATCGGTATGGCTTTTCAGTCGTTAATTGAAGCAGTGAGAGTAAAGGAATTCTGGTTATTGGCAGGAAGCTTTTTTATATGTGGACTTTCAACGAGCGGGCTGATCGGCACACATTTCATTTCTTACTGCATTAGTTTTGGATTACCGGTTGTTATGGCAGCGTCACTGTTATCTTTCATGGGGATCTTTGATTTGATTGGTACGACTGTATCGGGGTGGTTATCAGATCGTTTTGATAACCGTTGGTTGTTGTTTTGGTATTACGGTCTAAGAGGTGCTTCCCTCGTATTGCTCCCGTTTGCGCTAAATGAAGGCTCAATCACGCTATTGATCACCTTCTCCGTTTTTTACGGCTTGGATTGGATAGCTACAGTGCCTCCGACCATAAGCATTTCAAGGCAAGTCTTTGGATTGGAGAAAAGCGGGATTGTATACGGTTGGATATTCGCGGCGCATCAGGCGGGTGCAGCAGTGGCGGCATATGGCGGGGGGCTTCTCTTCAAAATATTCAATTCCTATACATGGGCATTCTTCCTTGCAGGAATCTTTTGCTTATTGGGTAGCTTGTTTGTCATACTAATAAAAAAGCAAAAATCGGCAACAGTGGTTAAAGATGAAGCAATGAGGTTATAGAAGTGGTGTTAAATCTGTTATGGATGAGAGAGGTGAATCTATGAAGGGCACGTTTGTACCTATACAGGAAAGTAAACGGATCGTAAGCATCGATATTTTACGTGGGTTAGCCATTTTAGGTATTTTTTTAGTGAATATGCCTTCTTTCCACTCCCCGCTCTTATACATAGATGGTGCTGAACGATGGTCCGAAGGATGGGACGGGATTTTGTACAGATTCAGTGATGTGGCCGCACAAGCCAGCTTTTATCCTTTATTTGCGTTCCTGTTCGGTTTCGGGGCCGTCATACTGGCTATTAAGAGTGAAGAAAAGGGCATTTCATTTCCTATACTATTTACGAAAAGGCTAGGTTTCCTACTGGTACTTGGGTGCATTCATGCCTTCTTCATCTGGCATGGGGACATCCTTATTAATTATGCTGTATTTGGGTTTGCATTTTTGTTTTTTTATAAGATGAAGGGCAGGAATTTAATTCTGATAGGCTCGGTTTGTTATGTTCTGCCTTTTGCTATATTGGGTTCATTATTTCTTATAATGGGCATATTTGATAGGGAAGGAATGGAAATGACGACTGATTCGGCGATGATGAAACAGTCTTTGGAAGTTTATCAATCTGGTACATTTACGGAAATAATGACTCAAAGGGCACTAGATTGGTATATGGTGAACAACCCTTTTAATGCCATTATCCTTTTTTTATCGATTTTTCCGTTTTTTTTAATTGGAGCAGGCGCTGCAAAGCAAGGCTTTCTCCAAAATATTAATCAATATAAACGACAGTTGAAAGTGATATTGATCGTAAGCTTGCTGCTGGGTTTGTCGATTAAGATCCTGCCATATGTGACGGTATACCATTTTGGTACGATATTCGTTCAGGATTATTTTGGCGGACCGCTACTTACGATTTTTTATATCACGGCAATCGCGCTTTTGGCGGAACAAGCAGGAGATTCCCGCCTGTTCCGGCCCCTTTCGTATATCGGAAGGATGTCGATGAGTAATTACTTATTCCAATCGATCGTATGTACGGCCATTTTTTATTCATATGGCCTTGGTTTATATGGAACAGTCTCATATACGACTGGATTTTTTTTCCTTTTAGCCCTGTTTTGCCTGCAAATGCTGCTTTCCTTATTGTGGATGAGTCTGTATAAATACGGACCGGTTGAATATTTATGGCGTTTTGTTACATATGGTAAAAGACCGGTTATGCGTCGATGATGACTAGATGAGAAGAAATGTAAATGATGTTCATTAAATTGTTGATTTTACCTATTCAGCTGAATCCTTAGTTTTGTTTTTTTGTAAAAGCCTATGATATGATGAAATGGAAACTGAACGAGGGGGCAAAAAAATGACTACACATATTCATATTACAGCTTGGGTTATCGGAATCATTCTTTTCTTTGTCACATATTCGATGCTTAAAAGCGGAAATCCGAAAGCAAAAATGCTACATATGATAACACGTTTATTCTATCTATTGATTTTCCTTACAGGCGGAATGCTGATCACGGACTTTGGTGTTTACGCAGTGAAAATGATTGTCGGAATCATCGTGATTGCGGCGATGGAAATGGTGTTGGTCCGTACGAAAAAAGGGAAAAGCACAGGTGCCATGTGGATATTGTTCATCGTTGCGTTTGTATTCGTCCTTTATTTAGGGCTTTCCCTGCCACAGGGAATGGACTTTTTTTAATACAGAATGGAAACGGGTAAATGAGGAAATCTCATTTACCCGTTTTTTTACAAGTTATTGTGAATTCACTTTCTCAATGACGATCCTTTTTCCAGTGTTAAGTGTGAATTCAAAACGATCGTGATCCTTTTTACCATAAGAAAAATGGTGCTGAACGAGACATATTTGGCTCTCGTTATCAAAGGTGAAGAAATTCACGCCGGACTGGTTAGGGACTGCCCTTAAAAAAGTGAGCTGATTATAGCTATATATACAATCATAAATAGAAAAATCAAGTGAATTCAAGGTCGTTACAAATTGGAAAAAGGAATCGTCGTTCAATTCTTCCAATAAACGTTCAAAAGAGTAGAGCAGTTTTTTGCGAATCCGAATGGGCTCATTTTCCCTTAAGAAGGTGATTTCCCGGTGAAGCAGGATTTTCCCCTCTTCTTCAATAACTCCTTGCCGCCAGCGCCCACCCCTGTACACTTCAATGATGCTATCAACGTGGTCTTCAATGGAGCACGCCTCATCAGTTTCATCATCGAAAAAAATCCATTGTTGATTGATATTTTCCACTGTTCCTTCGGTAAAGCCTCTTGTTTGCCTGTTCATTAACTTGATTCGTTGTTGCTGACTCATACATATACCTCCAATAGTGGAATCCTCACCTACTTTTTAGTCAAAATCCAATGAAAATATAACTGTATATTTTAAAATATTATGGACAAATAACCATCTTTCCGTCTTTGCATAGGCTATGTTTAAACACGGGATACTTTGCTCAACAATTCATTAACAACGTCGGGCGTTGTGGCAGGGGGTCTTACGGAATGATGCTGATCGATACTTAAATCTTCTTTGCAATGGTCTTCGAATTTACAAATATGGAACTGTAAATCTTTTTAAGACAGGGAGCCAATATTTTTTTGATAGTCCGGATAGAAAGGATGAATTTTAAAATGTGTGGGATAACAGGCTGGGTGCATTTTCAAAAAGATTTACGGACAAAAACGAAAACACTGGAAAACATGACAAAAACGTTGGCAAAGCGGGGGCCAGACGAGGAAAATGTTTGGTGCGAAGCCCATGTTGCCTTTGGTCATAAACGGTTAACGGTTGTCGATGCGGAAGGCGGAAAACAGCCGATGACGAAATATCACGAAAACGGCAGGTATACGCTTTGTTATAACGGAGAGCTATATAACACCGAGGATATTCGTAAACAGCTATTATTAAAAGGATATTCCTTTAACGGTCATTCTGATACAGAAGTTTTACTAACTTCTTATATAGAATGGAAAGAAAAATGCATTGACTTGTTCAATGGGATTTTTGCGTTTGGGATTTGGGATGAAAAGGAACAGAAATTATTCGTTGGAAGAGATCGGATGGGGGTAAAACCATTCTTTTACGCGGAAAGGGACGGCGGGTTCATTTTTGGATCGGAATTGAAGGCGATTCTAGCCCATCCCGATGTTAAAACGGAGATCGACCGCAGTGGACTATCTGAAGTTTTTGGTGTTGGTCCATCCAGAAAGCCAGGTTCAGGAGTATTTCATAATATCCAGGAGTTAAGGCCTGCCCATGCGCTTACCTTATCAAGGAAAGGCCTCCGGATTTGGAGATATTGGAATGTGAAAAGCGAAGAACATCGAGATACCCTTGATGAAACGGCCGAGAAGGTCCGCTTCCTTGTCGAGGACGCAGTGACGCGGCAACTGGTATCTGATGTTCCACTTTGTACTTTCTTGTCAGGAGGGCTTGACTCAAGCGCCATAACAGCCATTGCAGCAAACGTCTATCAAAAAGAAGGGAAAGGCCAGCTTCATACGTATTCCATTGATTATGAAGATAATGAACGCTATTTTAAGGCAAATGATTTTCAGCCTAACTCTGATGGGCATTGGATTAATAAGATGTCTGAAACCTTTAACACGGTTCACCATTCATCGATCATCACTCAAGAACAGTTAACGGATTATTTAACAGAGGCTGTCCTTGTAAGGGACCTTCCAGGCATGGCGGATGTCGATTCTTCTTTACTTTGGTTTTGTAAGGAAATCAAGCAGGATTTTGTCGTAGGCCTGTCTGGCGAGTGTGCGGACGAAATTTTTGGCGGTTATCCTTGGTTTCATCGTGAGGATGATTTGAATCGTGCCGGATTCCCATGGATGAGATCGACCGATGAGCGGGTGTCTTTATTGAAATCGGGATGGCGTGAGAAATTGAAGCTTGAGGAATATGCGCAGGAAGCCTATTTTACCACCCTTGCCGAAACGCCCAAATTGGAAGGGGAAAATGGTGTGGCAGCAAAGCGGAGAGAGCTTTTCTATGTGAATTTATTATGGTTCATGACGACGCTTCTTGACCGGAAGGACCGGATGAGTATGGGGGCCAGTCTAGAGGTCCGCGTCCCATTTGCCGATCATCGCCTTGTTGAATATGCATGGAACATTCCTTGGGAAATGAAAATGGAAGGCAACCGTGAAAAGGGTATTCTGAGGAAAGCGTTGGAGGGGCTATTACCTGATGAGGTATTGTATCGCAAAAAAAGTCCATACCCAAAAACCCATAACCCTATATATACAGACCGTGTGCAGGCGTTGTTGAAGGACTTGCTGAAGGATAAAAATTCGGTCCTGCATGAGTTCTTTGATAAACAGAAGCTCACGGATATAGTAGATTCCAAAGGTGCCGCTTTTAAAGTGCCATGGTTCGGGCAATTGATGTCAGGTCCACAGTTGCTCGCTCACTTGGCACAAACCCATGTATGGTTCAATGAATATGATATCCAAATAATCGATTGAAAAAAACGGGGCCGATGATTTTCATTGCCCCGTTTTCATTGTCTCAATGATTGAATGCGAGAATTTTATATTGATAACCGCCCAATTCAAATTTACCTTCCAGTGTGGTTTCTTTTGTTCTTAAATCGGTTAGTGTACGTCCTTTCAAATCAAAAGGGAGGGTAAAGGATTGCTGGACATCCGTCGGATTGATGAGGATCAGAACAGAACGTTCTCCATTATATTTTTGGTATGCCACAATATTTTCATTTCCGGCTGTATCAAGGAATTTGAACTTTCCGTCATTGGCAAGTAATCGTTCTTCTTTTCGCAAGAGGATCAATGTCTTAATTTCATTGAAAAGCTCGGTATTTTGTTTTTCTTCTTCCCAGACCATGCATTTTCGGCACCCTGGATCCATGCCTCCGGTTAAGCCTATTTCATCTCCATAGTATATACAAGGGCTGCCATTGAATGTCAAAAGGATTGCGTGGATGAGCTTGGTTCGAGCTAGATCTTCCCCGCAATCCGTGAAAATCCGCGGTGTATCATGGCTTCCAAGAAGATTGAATGTCACGTCAAAAACATTGGTAGGATAACTGTGATAGATGGCTGTCATTTCTTCTGTGAACTCGCGTGCATTGATGGTTTGTGAAGCGACCAAGCGAAAAACTTGGTTGGTAAACGGGTAATTCATGACCGCATCGAACTGATCGCCGCGAAGCCATGGCATCGAGTCATGCCAAATTTCCCCAAGAATATAAAGGTCAGGCTTTATATTTTTCACCGTTGTTCGAAATTCACGCCAGAATGGCTGATCGACTTCATTTGCCACATCGAGCCTCCAGGCGTCTATATCGAACTCCTTGATCCAATAAGCCGAGACCTCGAGCAGATATTCTTTCACCTCAGGATTCGCAGTATTCAATTTTGGCATCGATTCAAAAAAACCGAATGTTTCATAATTTGGCCTTTCCCCTCCTTTAAGAGGAAAGCTGTGTGGGTGGAACCAATCCTTATATTTTGATTTCTCCCCTTTTTCGAGTAAATCCTGAAAAGGGGGGAAATAGTAGCCACTATGGTTAAAAACGGCATCCAGCATGACCCGGATATTCCGTTTGTGGCATTCGATTATTAGTGTTTTCAATGTTTCCTTCGTTCCGAATTGCGGATCGATACTCCGATAATCAATCGTATCGTATTTATGATTGGAGTAGGCATGGAAGATTGGCGTGAAATAAATTCCGTTGATGCCGAGCTTCTCTAAGTAATCCAAATGTTCAATGATTCCTTGGAAGTCCCCGCCAAAAAAATTATCCACGGCCGGTTCTTCACTTCCCCAAGGTATCACACCTTCCGGATCATTGTCTGGGTTTCCGTTCGCGAATCGTTCAGGAAAAATTTGATACCAAATCGTATCTTTGACCCATTCTGGTGCTCCGAATATTTCATTTTGATGTAGATAAGGAATCGCGAAATAGCTCCCGGGATCTCTGGGGGGTTCTTTAAAGAAACCCTTTTCCGTGTAAATGGCACTTTCATCTTCTGAGGATACCTTGAACCCATATCGAATTCTTCTGTAGGGGGGCTTCACATAAATATGCCAATAATCATAACGGTTATCGCTGCCTGATAAACTCATGGGAAGTTCTTCGTACTGCCATTGACCATCATTATCTGAAATGTATGGATCCCCAAAAATCAATCCGGCTGAGGAAATATCTTGTTTTTTCGTACGCAGGCGGATATGTAGGGTTTCCGTGTTGATGGGATAGCTATAATTGTCATTAGGTCTATGGTGTATGGATGAAAATTCCATTGAAAACACTCCAATTCTATAAGTATTTGAGGAAGTGAATTGAAAAAGGGAACTTCAGGCTGTTTATGAGGGAGGGCTCTATGTAGTTATAATTAGCCGGGTTTAAGTGTTTTTTTCAATATGGTCATATACCCAAGTTTAATTGAAAGAAGCACTTATTAACTAAAAAATAACAAAAAGTGTTCATCACTACAAGGAAATAAATACGTCGAGGAAAATGTTGTAAAAAACAAAGCTGTTCATATAATGATAACAATAGGTTTGGTGCCGCTTTCATTTAGGAACTTTGTTTGATTGGCTGAACTGAAAAACAGTATTATTTGGTGCTTTTGGACATGATAAAATAAACATTTTAAAAAGGAGAATGAAAATGAAGAAGCTGATTTTTCATTTTTTCATGTCCATGTTCTTGATCGTTATTGTAAGTGCTTGTGGATCCAGTTCAGATTTGGAAAATAAAGTAGTGAAAGAAAATAAGAAAAACGAAGAAGCCAGTAATGAAGCGAAGCCGAAAAAATTGATCATTTGGGAGGAAAAAGGTAAAGCCGAGGCCCTAAAGCCAGTAATTGAGGCATTTGAAAAAGAATATGGAATCAAAGTTGAGCATAAAGAGCTGGAAATAGCTACTGAGATGTATCACCGGCTTCGTCGTGATGGGCCAATCGGAAACGGAAAAGCCCCGGATGTTGTTACTTTTTCTCATGACAAAGTCGGGCGTATCGTGAAGGAAGGCCTAATTCAGGAAGTGAAGGTGAATGAAGAAGTAATAAATGCCTTCATTGAATCTTCAATCAGGGGGGAAATGTATCAAGATAAGGTATTTGGATTGCCGAAATCCGTAAACACTTCCGTTTTCATTTATAATAAAAAATTGATGGCTAAAGCTCCTGAAACGATGGATGACCTATATAAAATGGCGAAGAAATCAAGAAAAGGGAAAGTGTATGGTTACTATGCCAAATGGAATGATTTCCATGATGCGTATGGAGTGATGGCTGGAATGGGAGGTTATGTATTTAAAGATAAGGATGGAAATCTGGACCCTTCGGACATTGGTTTGAATAATAAGAGTGCAATAAAAGGGGCTCGGTACATCCAAAAATGGTATAAAGCGGATCTGATTCCAAAAGGCGACGAGGCAGCGATCGGGAAGTTATTTGATCAAGGGAATTTGGCTTCTTTCATGAGTGACGGTAACTCATTTTCCAAGAGAAAGGATACAGGAATTGCCCCTTTGCCAAAATTGCCAAATGGTCAGCCAATGAAAACGTTCATGGAAATCAAAGGCTGGCATGTAACAGCATTCACTAAACATCCTTACTGGTCTACGAAGTTAGTGGAATATTTGACAAACGATGATAATGCAATCCAGCGTTATGAAAAAACAGGGGAAATCCCCCCAAATAAGGCAATCAAACAAAACCCAGCAATCAATGAAGATAAAAGGGCACAAGCCTTAAGCATACAAATACAATACGCTGAACCTGTGCCGAATATTCCGGAAATGAATAAGGTATGGGGACCGATGAATTCTGCCATGGATGATATATCCACTGAAAAAGCAAAACCAAAAAGGGCTTTGGATAAAGCTGTGAAGACGATAAAAAAAGAACGTTAAAATCGTGTTCTGCTTATTCCATTCATTAAGCGTAACCAGTATCTCCAATTTGTCCCTTTAGTGTAAAGTTTTTTATAATTTGGATTTGACGTTAAGGGGGCAAAAGGCTAATCTTAAAGGCGTAAAGAGATAGCTAGGAGGAGAGCGGATATGAGAAAAAGAGTGTTATCACTCGCTTTAATTCCGTTGCTTCTTTTTTACGCCATTCCAGTAGGAGCAGCTGAAAAAGAACAACGAACTTGGAAGGATGAAATCGTATATTCATTATTAGTCGACCGATTTTTCGATGGTAATATACAAAATAATGGAGACGCGAATGTCAATGACCCTTCTGCGTTTAATGGTGGGGATTTTGAAGGTGTCACGAAGAAACTGAATTATTTAAAAGATATGGGTTTTACCGCTATCATCCTTTCACCGATTTTCGCTAATGATGAAAATGGTTATCATGGTGATTGGGTGACCGATTTTTATAAAACGGATAAACACTATGGGACAATTAAAGAGTTTAAAAAACTCGTGAATGAGGCACATAAACGCGATATGAAGGTGATCATTGATTTTCAAGCAAATAATGTGGGTCCTGAATCATCATGGCTGACAGACCCTGAAAAACAAGGTTGGTTCCATGAAGAAAAAAAGATTTCCAAGGACGGAAATCAGGATGATTTGGAAACAGGATGGGTTGATGGTCTTCCGGATTTGAATCAAGACAATGATGAAACGCGGAAATATTTACTTGATGCGGCCAAATGGTGGATTACGGAAACCGATATTGATGGATACCGTTTAAATAAAGTCCAATACGTAGCAAAAGATTTTTGGAAGGAATTTGTGGATGCAGTCAAATCTGAAAAATCAAACTTCTATACAATAGGAGATGTACAAGGTGATGCCGATTTGATTTCAAGCTACAAGCAGACGGGTATCGATGCTTTTATGGCTTATCCGCAAAATGCCGAGCTACGGAAAGCATTTGCTGCACCCGATAAAGAATTTAAACCTGTTTTTAATGCATTTGCGAAAAGTGAAGATGAATTTGGGGGAAATGCTCCTCAGGCATTGTTCATGGACACTCAGGGAATGCCCCGATTTACCAAGGATGCAGCCGATCATAACGAAAATCCAGGTTCCAGATGGAAAATGGCTCTGTCATATCTCTATACGGTGCCAGGAGTGCCAATCGTATTTTATGGATCGGAAATAGCCTTAAATGGCGATAGTGCCCCGGATAATCATAAATTGATGAATTTTAAGACAGAACAGGAATTGGTCGAATATATAACAAAGCTTTCCGATCTCAGAGACATGTACCCAGCATTGATAAAAGGGGATTTGGAGCTTTTATATGAAAAAGGTGGAGCTTCGGTTTTCAAGCGTGTGTATGGTGATGAAACGATTGTCGTCGCCATGAACAATACGACTGAAACTCAAACGATAAACCTTACTGAAAAGGAACTTGAAAAGAATAAAGAGTTGAGAGGTATGCTGAATGGGGATCTGGTCCGCAGTAAGGACAACAGCTACTCTATCGTAATCGACAGGGAGACGACGGAAGTCTACACACTTTCACCTAAGTCGATTATTAATATTCCTTACCTGTTAGTTATAGGATTGGTTCTTCTCATTTTTGGTATATTCATTGCTTTGGTTATTAAGCGTTCAAAACGGAACCAACCAAAATAATCATATACCTCTCGATGTCGGTAGCTGCCAAACATTGTCCCTAAGGCTTTGTGGAAAACAGGATCGGGAGGGTACAGCATGAATAAGACCTGGTGGAAAGAAGCGGTTTGCTATCAAATTTACCCGCGCAGTTTCATGGATAGTAATGGTGATGGCGTCGGAGATATAAAAGGATTGATTTCAAAGCTCGATTATCTGCAGGATTTAGGGATAGATGTTATTTGGATTTGTCCATTTTACAAGTCCCCCAATGCTGATAATGGCTATGATATTAGTGATTATCAGGCCGTATCCGATGAGTTCGGTTCAATCGAAGATATCGAACTGTTATTGAAAGATGTTCACGCACGTGGGATGAAGGTGATACTCGATCTTGTTTTGAACCATACAAGTGATGAGCACCCATGGTTCGTCGAGTCACGTTCGTCCCGCGATAATCCTAAACGGGATTGGTATATATGGAGGGATGGGCAGGACGGAAGGGAGCCTAATAATTGGGAAAGTATCTTTTCCGGAAGTGCCTGGAAGTTCGATGAAAGGACCAATCAATACTATTTACATTTATTTGCCGAAAAACAGCCAGATTTAAACTGGAAAAATACTGATGTACGACATGCATTGTATGAAATGGTAAATTGGTGGCTCGACAAGGGAATTGATGGCTTCCGGATTGATGCTATCACTCATATTCATAAGCGTGAGGGCTTGCCCGATATGCCCAATCCTTATTGGCATCAGTATGTACCTGCGTTTGAAATGCACACCAATCAGGATGGGATTCTGGATTACCTTCAGGAGTTGAAAGAAGAGACTTTCTCTAAGTACGATATCATGACGGTCGGTGAGGCCAATGGCGTCAGGATTGAGCAGGCTGAAGATTGGGTTGGGGAATTGAATGGGAAATTCAATATGATATTTCAATTTGAACATCTTGGACTTTGGAATAGGGGACAGAATCACGATGTTGATGTTCAGGGGTTAAAACGCACAATGACCAAATGGCAAAAAGTGATGAAAAACAAAGGCTGGAATGCTTTGTTTTTTGAAAACCATGACCAGCCGAGAAGTGTATCGACATGGGGAAATGATCATCAATATTGGTTGGAAAGCGCAAAAATGATTGGGGCTCTATACTTTTTCATGCAAGGGACACCTTTTATTTATCAAGGTCAGGAAATAGGTATGACGAATGTCCAATTTGATTCGATTGATGATTATGATGATGTTGGAATGAAAAACTTTTACCGGATTGAGACCTCCAAAGGCCGTCCGCATGATGAAATCATGAACATTATCTGGCATAGCGGCCGTGATAATTCACGAACCCCGATGCAATGGAATGAAAATGAAAATGGTGGGTTCACGCACGGAAGACCTTGGATGAGGGTTAATTCCAATTATCGCGCCATTAATGTAGAACAGCAGAAGAATGACCCATCATCCATTTATCATTTTTATAAAAAGATGATTGAACTTCGAAAAAAACATCAGGTCCTTGTTTATGGGGAATATGAATTATTATGGGAAGATCACCCTGAGCTTTATATTTATACAAGAAGTATGAATGAAAATTCAGTGATGGTAGTATGTAACTTTAGTATGAATCACCACCAAATCAACCTTTCCCATTGGGGTAAGATGGAACTTTTACTAGCTAATTATGATGATTGTCCTGAAGGGTCCGTTATTGATTTACGGCCATATGAAACGAGGATTTATCGTTATTGACCTTTAAATGACTTCTTGTATATTACCTTAAAACCCTATGTGGTTAGTCGTCTGACTTCTTTCCTTCCAAAAGACTTGTCTTTTTTTAGAAGCTGATCGAAAATCAGCTTCTTTTTAATTTTAAAAAAAGGGGTGAAAAAAACGTAAAAGTCAGTATTTTCTGAAATATGGACGAGTGGAAAAAAAAAGTATGGATATATCTGTTGGACTGAGTGTATTATGAATACATACAAATGTATAATTATAAAATCTATTAGTGAAGTGTTTATTGGTATTCACCTTTTTTGGAATGAAGTCAATAAAGGCTAAGAGGGGAGAGGGGAAATGCATGGCCATCACGATAAAAGATGTGGCACAGCTGGCGAATGTTGCTCCTTCAACAGTTTCTCGGGTGATTGCAAATAATCCTCGAATAAGTGAAAAAACAAAGGTAAGGGTACGTAAGGCGATGAATAAATTAGGGTACCATCCAAATTTCATTGCACGTAGTCTTGCCAATCAATCAACCAGGATCATTGGCTTGGTCCTGCCAAGTTCGTCAAATGATTATTATCAAAATCCATTTTTTCCAACGATTCTCCAGGGTCTTAGTGAGGGAGCTCAGGAAAACCATTATTCCCTGTTGCTAGGCACGGGAAAAACCGAAGATGAAATCTACGAAGGAGTCGTAAACATGGTGCAGGGGGGGATGGTGGATGGAATAATCCTGATGTATTCCAGGATGAACGATCACATTCTGACCTATTTGAGGGCAAGGGATTTTCCTTTTGTCATCATTGGGAAACCCTATGATTTTCTCGAGGAGATAACATATGTTGATAACGATAATGTCTTGGCAGCCGAACAGGCAACAGATTATCTCATTCAGCTAGGACATGAAAGGATTGGATTCATCGGAGGCGATGTAACCCTTGTGATGACGCTCGATCGCCTATTAGGATATGAACGGGCTTTGAAGAGGGCTGGGATCGATCGAAGGAGGGAATATACCCTGCATGAAGACTTTTTGCATGAAGGTGGACAAGCAGCTGCAAAAAGATTGCTTGCCATTGATGAACCGCCAACTGCTTTGGTGGTTAGTGATGATCTTATGGCACTTGGCATCGTGCATTCACTTCGCGAGATGGGCGTTCGCACTCCAGAAGAAATGTCCATCGTCAGCTTCAATAACGTTATTTTCTCTGAACTATCATTGCCTGCCCTGACTTCTGTAGATATTAATATTTTCGATTTGGGATATCAGGCCGCTAAGGGCATCATTCAAATGCTGCAAACTGGAGATACTCCTGTTGGGTCCATCATTCCACATCATTTCGTGGAAAGGCATTCTTGCAGACCGATCAAGCAAGGTGCGATGGCCTTGACTTATTAAACGAAAGGGCATTACGTAAAAGTAATGCCCTTTCAGTCTGTAGACAAAACTAGATGAAAATCGAGTTTGTCTACAGTTTTTTTATGGCTTGTACAATTTGAACGTCGATTGGAACGTAGGGCTCGCTTTCTGCGGGCGGTCCTCACTTTCGCTGCCATGAATGTAAAGAAGTGGCCAATTGGACATGGCAAGGTCCAAAAATGGCCTAACATAGTGGGCTGAGCAAAATTCAAAGGGAATTTCAAAAGGGGTTCGGAATGTTAATTCCTAACCCCTTTTGCTAGAATTGCACGCTGAAACTTTTGAATGTATGTACACCGGTTCCGTGTCTGATTAAGTTATTATCTCTAAGATATTGAATGGCTTCGAGGACTTCCTCAAGAATCCTTGGTTCGAGGCCGAGCTTGTTGTGTCCGCCATAGATTTTGGAGACTTCCTGGAGCTTAGCGATTTTTTCTAACGAATTCACAAGGTCTTCAGGGCTTGTCGATGGGTAAAATGCATAAACTGGTGTATCTGAATAAAGCAGGTCACCAGTAAATAAATAACCTGTTTCATTATCCAAAATAGAAATGTGGCCAGGTGAATGCCCAGGCGTGTGATAAATGCCTAAACTGCGGTTCCCAAGATCAATGGTTTCCCCATCTGTTAAGAGCTTATCAGGGTACCCTTGGAATGGCTTGTATGTAATAGGGTCGAATGATTCCGGGACGGGTATGGTGATATCCCGAGCCATTTCTTTTCTTATTTGTTCCAAAGACAAACCTTTAATGCCATTGATCAGCCAATCGGCATTATCACCATGAACATAAATTGTATCAAAATCCCCATGACCGCCAATATGATCCGCATGCACATGTGTGGTCAGGACGATAATAGGAAGATCGGTAAGCTGGTCCGTAATTCGCTTAATCGAATCGATGCCTAACCCTGTATCGATTAACGCAGCCCTGGTCTCCCCAAGTAGTAAAAAGGAGTGGACGTTCTCCCAATGACCATATTCACTAATTGCGAACGTTTCTGAGTCCAATTCCTGAACGGTGAACCATGGATCTACAATATTTTTCAAATGGCACAGCTCCTTCTCATACATATATTTCCGTTTAAACTGGAAATATCCTGCTTGAAAAAGTAAAAGCAGTGGATTTCAATTTGCGAAGTCCACTGCTTTTGTCGCTAAGGAAGTTAAGGCCTTATCCATTTACAACGGTCCCGCCGTTTACATGGATGACTTGTCCGCTGACATAAGATGAATCATCACTTGCCAAATATACATAGGCTGGTGCTAATTCCTCAGGCTGCCCTGCGCGACCCATTGGAGTATCCTGACCGAATTTGGCAACATCCTCTTCACCGAATGAGGCAGGAATCAGTGGGGTCCAGATAGGGCCTGGCGCAACACCGTTCACTCTGATGCCATCTTTAGAAACGGAGTTCGAAAGGGCTCTTGTAAATGCTAGAATTGCACCTTTCGTTGAAGAGTAATCGATTAGTTTTGGGTTTCCTTGATAAGCTGTGATAGAGGTTGTATTAATGATACTGCTTCCTTTATTAAGGTGCTTTAATGCAGCTTTTGTTAAGTGGAACATCGAGAAAATGTTAGTGCGGAACGTTTTTTCCAATTGTTCAGCAGAAATGTCAAGGATGCTTGTCTGCACATGCTGTTCTCCAGCGTTGTTGACTAGAATGTCCAAACCGCCGAATTCATCCACCGTTTTATTGACGACATCTTGGCAGAAGGCTTCATCACCGATATCCCCGGAAATGAGTAAACATTTCTGTCCTTCTTTTTCGATCAATTCTTTTGTCGTTTTAGCATCCTCGTGTTCATCCAAGTATGCAACTGTCACATTTGCTCCTTCTTTAGCGTAATAAATGGCAACAGATTTACCTATTCCGCTGTCTCCTCCTGTTATGATTGCGGTTTTCCCTTTTAATTTACCGCTTCCTTTGTAGGCAGATTTAACTGAATCAGGGTTTGGTTCCATTTTTGTTTCCACTCCAGGTTGGTGCTGTTGATGTTGAGGTGGAAATCCTTGTTTGTTTTGATTTGGGTTTTGACTAGTCAAGATTAAAACGCCTCCTGTTTAATTATCTACACTATTTCTATTCCTTCTTTTCGGAAAAACAAAACATGTAAAAAATGGTTAAAATTGTCCTTAGGTATATTATTTAATGTTTTAACTGAGGGGAACATGACTAGTCTTTCCATGTTCTATGAAGGAGATTCATTTGAGGGGAAAGAGGGTATTAACAAAAAATAGAGGCAGCAGCTGCATATAAAAAAAGGCCTACCTGAGCAGGTGAGGCCTTATTACTACCGGTAATTTAAGAATTGTACATCAATGGACAGATCAGCGCCTCGTATCGCGGAAATAATTCCTTGCAGATCATCCCGGTTCTTGCCGGTAACCCGGATTTGATCATCCTGGATTTGGCTTTTCACTTTAAGACCGCTATTTTTAATGATGGTATTGATCTTTTTTGCTTGTTCCTTATCGATGCCTTGAATTAACTTGGCCCGTTGGCGGACGGTTCCACCAGAAGCACCTTCTAGCTTACCATAGTCCAGATTCTTGATCGGTACGTCACGTTTAATGAGTTTACCAATGAGGACATCCTTCAACTGGTCAAGCTTATATTCATCGTCTGACACTAAAACCAGGTCTTCTTTTTCAATGGTGATACTGCTTATGCTCCCTTTAAAATCATAGCGGGTCTTTATTTCCTTCATAGCCATGGTAACTGCATTCGTTACCTCTGAAAAGTCTACTTTTGAAACAATATCAAATGAGTTTTCCTTTGCCATCACTTACCTCCAGCAGGGTTTATTTCCTTTATTATAGAGAAAGTGTGATAGGAAGACAACTATATAAATCATATGGTAAAGCGGTGACAGCCTATTAAAAAAGCAAGGGGACTAGCCCCGCGCTTCATTTATGGTCCGTTTTCTTCGAATAGGAATGCTTGCCTGCAGCGAGGTTTTCCTGAAATGCGCTATTTTTTTCAGCATTTATCGCTTGGTTATCTTTTGGCCTTTTATTGTTATCAGTTGTTTTTGACAAAGTGAAAACTCCCTTCCATTATCATGATCAATATATATTGTTCACAATAATGGAAGGGAGTATGTATGTTTATGATTTCTCAGGGGTATCGTTTAAGAAGAAGAGGGCAATTGTACCAGGACCGGCATGTGCACCGATGACGGAGCCAATTGTATGGATCATGAAATCGGTTGTCCCGAATTCATTTTGAATGGCTTCCTTCCATTCCAAGGCCGTTGCTTCATCATCACCATGACTGATGGCAATCGTTTGGGTTGTTAAATTTTTGCCTCTTTCATGCATTAATTCGATTACACGTTTAATCAATTTCTTTTTGCCGCGTATCTTTTCAAGCGGAACAAGCTTTCCGTCTTCAACATGCAATAACGGTTTAATGTTTAATAAACCGCCTACAAGGGCAGAGGTCTTGGAGATGCGACCGCCACGCGCCAAATATTCAAGATTATCTACAGTGAATAGATGCTCCATATGTCTGGTGCGTAATTCGATGTCAGCTAGGATTTCTTCTTTAGAGGCACCGTTTGCTGCTAGGTCGGCTGCTTTCTTTACAATTAAACCGACTCCCATCGAAGCGCATTTGGTATTGACGATTTCTATGTCAAGGTCAGGGTATTCTTCCTTCACCTGATTAAGAATCATCACTGCCGTTTGATAAGTTCCTGATAACTCAGAGGAAAAGGCTATATATATTCCTTGTTTTTTCTCCTTAGCAAATTGTGTGAAGAGTTCTATAAAGTATTCTGGAGAAGCTTGCGATGTTTTCGGGGCTTTTCCCTCAATCATTGCCTGATAGACTTCGTGAGAATTAATAGTAAGTAAATCTTCATAATTTCTCCCATCAAGATGGACTTGTAGAGGGATTAATGATACATTGTTTTCCTTATAGAAAGACAATGGCAAATCACATGCACTATCTGCAAGAATTGTGATAGCCATAATACACCTGCTTTCTTTTTACAATTTTTAGAAAATGAGTGACCACTCTACTTTTTAGTGTAGCACGTAACGGTAAAAATTCAATCTCTACATAAATAGAATAAATAATTAAGGGTAAAAAGATAATAGGATAAGGGTGAAATGGAGGTTTTTAGGATGTACAGTGGTGAAATGAAGAAAATTATCATAGTTGTGGTCGGAGCATTACTAAATGCTATCGCGATGAACTTTTTTCTAATACCGGCAAACGTATATGCAAGCGGCTTTACAGGAGTGGCTCAGCTACTATCGAGGATGATAGGTTCTTTTGCACCTTTTGATGTATCGACAGGCATTCTATTGCTTTTATTGAACGTTCCAGTAACGATCATTGCTTGGCGAAAAGTTGGGAAGTCCTTTACCTTTTATAGTTTTCTCAGCGTTGTCTTGATGTCCTTTTTTATGGAAATCATTCCGATTACTCGCTGGTCACCTGACATATTATTGAATGCGGTGTTTGGCGGAGTCATAGCTGCAGTAGGTGTGGGAATCACCTTGAAGTACGGGGCATCGACTGGCGGAATGGACATTATCGCCATGCTTCTATCACGGAAGAAAGATAAACCTGTAGGTACTTATTTATTTCTGCTGAATGGTGTGATCATTGTTACGGCAGGCGCTGTTTATGGACCTGAAAAAGCTTTGTATACACTCGTTACCCTTTACACATCGACCCGTGTTGTGGACGCGATACATACTCGTCATGAAAAGCTTACAGCGATGATCATTACAAAGAAAAGCGAAGAACTTAAACAGGCAATCCACGCGCAGTTAGTCCGTGGAATTACAAGGATTCCGGCAAAAGGGGCGTTTACTAACGAAAATAAGGAAATGTTATTGATTGTCATTACAAGGTATGAACTTTATGAGCTTGAAAAGATCATCAAGGAAGTGGATCCACACGCTTTCACAAACATAATAGAAACTTCAGGCATCGTTGGTACCTTCCGCAGGGAATGAAATTAACAATTAAGGCCATTACACTACTTTTACAAAAGGAAAGTTTTCGGCGTTTTAAGTTTATTGCGTGTACAAATCGGCTAAATCTTATATTGAAGCGCCAAATTAAAACCTTATGAAGAAGTGACAAAAATGGCTAACGAAGAAAAAATGAGAGACAAGAAGAAGGACGTAAAGGCGGGGAAGGACTATAAATCACTACAAGCCGGGAAATTGGACAAAAAGGCGGAAAGGAACAAAATAACAATTCACGTTTAACATAATGAAAGCCTCCAGGAATCCTGGAGGCTTTCACTTTATTTCGAGTGGTTTTCCAGGTCATCCTGGAGTTCTCGCAGTTGTTCTTTTTCGGCCTCGGTCGTATTGGCAAAGGCCGATGAAAGAGCGTTTTTAGCGACATCCTCAGTCTTATGCTGGTCCCCATCATGCTCAGAGTGGAGAGCTTCTTCAACAAATTCTCTAGCTTTCTGGAATAATTTGTTTCCCATTAGAAGCCACCATAGCTTTGTTCAGACATAATTCTCAACCTGTCTTTTTCAGCTTCTTCAAACGTAGTGTGATAAGGGATTTTTTCGGCATGCCTGGCAACACTTTCTTTGCCCTGCTGTACAAATCGTTTAGATTTACTGCTTTTACCCATACTTATCTCCTCCGATTCTGAGCGTTGTCGACAACAGAAGGAAGCTGCTGTCCATATTAGTTTGAACTTGTAAGAGAGATATTATGAAGGTAAAAAATGTCGTTTTACGGTTTTATATTGAATTTTTCTTCGAGGAAGACTGCTATGCCATCTTCTTCATTCGTCAATGTAGTTGTATTTGCTACCGTTTTTACTGGTGAGATTGCATTCCCCATAGCAACCCCGGTTCCCGCGTAATCGAGCATTTCCAAATCATTATCTTCATCACCGAAAGCGATTATCCTGTTTTGAGGAATTTCCAGATAGTTGGATACCCGTTTTAGACCCACGGCTTTACTTAACCCGCTCTTAATGATTTCGATGATATGAAAAGGCTCTGCCCAGCGGCGATGATCGACCAATTCTGCATGGACATCGGATAAATGCTGGCGAATCTGGCCTACAAATTCACTATCTGTATGAATTAGCATCGAAGTTGGGGAATCCTGAAGGAAATTGCGCAAGTCACCCGTCTTCATGTTGGGGTTTCCTACATTGAACATGTCCATCAACTTTTCATCATGATAATGGACATAAACGTCATCACGGACTTCGGCGATGATATTGTGATATTGAAAATGATCGCACGCTTCAACAATCTCTTTCGCAACATTTATATCCAATGGGGAGTGATACAGCCCCCAGCTTGTCAGCAATGGGTGATGGACGAAAGCGCCATTGAAATTAACGATGGGTGTAGTCAATCCCAATTCCCGGTAATAAAGTTCACTTGAGCGAAAGGGACGACCGGTGGCGATCATAACTTCATGCCCATCTTTTTTTAGTTTCAGTAGTGTTTGTTTAGTCCTTGGAGAAATTGTTTTTTTATCTGTAAGTAAAGTACCATCAAGATCCAAGACGATTAAATGTTTCTCAGTCATGTAAACACCTTCTGTTCTTTTTATTTCATTATATGCGAATATTGTTAAGGCTATTTTAAAGTAAATGTAAATCTTTTTCATTCTTTATGCATTCCTGTATGATATTACTATATATGCAGGATTATAATACTTAAAGCGAAGTATAGGTTTAAAGGAATGGAATGAGGAAACCTAAGCCTTTTTGAGAAGGTAGTGAAACTTCTTTAGGTAAAGATCGTAACAAAGCATCCGGAGGGTTTAAATTGATAATAATTGAAAATGAGCAAATTGGACATATTCCTGTATTACACTTAAGTGAGCAAACCACTTTCCATCAGGAATTGCCGCTTATTATTTTTATACATGGTTATCAAAGTGCAAAGGAACACAATCTTCACTATGCTTATTTATTGGCTGAGAAGGGGTTTCGTGTTCTTCTTCCCGATGTAATTCATCATGGGAAAAGGGGAGCTGGTTTGAGTGATTCTCAAATGATGCCCCGGTTTTGGGAAATGGTTTTACAAACCATCCAGGATATATCTTTGATGAAGGATGATTTATTATCCAGAAAATTAATTGATCCTGACAGAATTGGTGTAGCGGGTACCTCCATGGGGGGAATAGTTACGAATGGGGCTATGGCTGCTTATGAATGGATATCCGCCGGAGTAAGTTTAATGGGGAACCCATCATATGTCGCGTATGCAGAGCTCCAAATGGAGGAAATTAAGAAAAGGAAAGTTAATTTCCCCGCTACTGATGAGGAAGTAGCCAAAGTGATTGAACAGCTCAAGCCATATGATTTGAGTCTTAATCAAAATAAGCTTTCCAACCGCCCGCTTCTTTTTTGGCATGGAGCTAAGGATCCAGTTGTGCCTTATCAACATGCATATCACTTTTATGAAGGGGTCAAAGCAGGGTATAATGATACAAATGAAAGAATTGATTTTATCCTCGACCCTAAGGCAGGACATAGGGTCAGTAGAGAAGGCGTGCTTATGACTGCAGACTGGTTCGCGAAATATTTGCTGCCAACAGTGCAAAAAGCTTAAGTGCTCATTCAAAATCTGTTATGATTCTAATATGGAGATAGGTTAAGGTCCAAATGGACAACGACTATCTAAAACGGAAGAAATTTTCCATAAAGGAGTGATTGAAGTGGATCAAGATACAAAAGACATTATTTTGGGGGCTTTGGAGCAGGTAATTGACCCTGAGCTTGGTATAGATATCGTGAATTTAGGTTTGGTATATGATGTGGATATGGATGAGGAAGGTTTGACTACAGTATCGATGACATTGACTTCAATGGGCTGTCCACTTGCTGGGACGATTGTCGATCAAGTGAAATTGGTTCTGGAAGATATTCCAGAGGTCAAGGAAACGGATGTGAAGATCGTCTGGAGTCCGCCATGGTCGAAAGACATGATGTCCAGGTATGCTAAAATTGCATTAGGAATCAAATAATGACCATGTTGTAATAGAAATATAAAGCCAGTCAAAAAACAGTGAATCCATTCAATGGAGCCACTTTTTATGGTCTGGTTTTTTTCTAATACTTATGGCTAGGAGTGGTTAATTGAACAGTCATATAAAAGATTCATTGGACAGGCCACTAAGGGATTTAAGAATTTCAGTCATAGATCGGTGTAACTTTCGCTGTCAGTATTGCATGCCAGCTGAAATTTTTCATGAGAATTTTCAGTTCCTGCCTAAAAGTGAGCTTTTATCTTATGAGGAAATTGTAAGGCTTTCAAAGATATTTGCAAGCTTAGGAGTGAAAAAACTAAGATTGACAGGCGGGGAACCATTACTCCGGAGAGATCTTGCCACACTGATTTCAGAGCTCATTAAAATTGAAGGTATTGAAGATATAGGATTGACCACGAATGGTGTGTTCCTGAAAAAACATGCCGCGAATTTGAAGGCAGCTGGTTTACAGAGGGTGAATATCAGTTTAGACAGCCTCGATGATGAACTTTTTAAGAAGATGAACGGCAGAGATATCGGGATAAAGCCGGTTATTGAAGGCATAGCTGCTGCCAAAGAAGCAGGGCTTGGCGTTAAAGTGAATATGGTAGTGAAAAAAGAAGCCAATGAATCTCAAATCCTGCCGATGGCCCGTTTTTGTAAAGAAGAGGACGTCCAATTACGCTATATTGAATTCATGGATGTCGGACATACAAATGGCTGGCAGCTGAAGAATGTCATTACGAAAAAAGAACTTCTTGAGATGCTCCAAACCGAATTCGAGCTTGAACCGGTTGAAGAAGATTATTTCGGAGAAGTGGCAAAACGCTTTCGTTATAAGGGCACTACTGCAGAAGTGGGCTTCATAACATCCGTATCAGAGTCTTTTTGTTCCAGTTGTACACGTGCACGCCTTTCAGCTAATGGAAGTTTATATACATGCCTGTTCAATGGAAAGGGGCAGGACTTGAAGTCATTAATCCGTTCCGACATGACAGATGAAGAATTGACTGGATTCATCATAGCGCTTTGGAACCATAGGGACGACCGCTATTCAGATGAGCGTGAAGCCGGGACATTGAAGAAACATGCAAAAATCGAAATGTCATTCATTGGAGGGTAACAAAACAATAAGGACTTCCGTCTGAATGAATGTAAAAAAATGAAGGGATGGCACTATGCCATCCCTTCATTTAATATGTATAGTCGATAAGAGCAACTGATGCTTGCCAAATTGCTTAAAAGGATTTTTATGCTTATTTTATGCATTTTTAGATGATTGTGAAATTATTTTATTCGAATCCCATAATAATGAAAAAAATTCAATGGTCCTAGGGATGAATGAGCCTGAAAATTAATCCGATCATTTTAAGATCGTAAGGCATTATGTATTTCGCTGCTTATTATGGGAGGATTTAATCGATGGTACAGTTTTCTATTGGACAGTTTTCACAATCGATTTCCTGTTTCAAATAGTCTAAGTCAAGAATCGTAATGCGGCCCTTTTTAATGGAGATGACATTATTTTTCCTTAATTGAGCGAGCATCCGATTGACTACCTCGCGGGATGTGCCGCAAAAATTGGCGAGTTCTTGATTTGTAAATGGAAGATTGATAACTTTACCGTCTTCAACTTCAGTTCCATGGCTATTTGATAAACGGATGAGGGTGGAGTATAATGCACCTTTCTTACCGTGCAGGAGCATATCGCGGAATTTAGCCTGGTTTTTACGGTTTTGAGCGGATAACCATGTCATCATTTCAACTGCAAGCTGGCTATCGGAGGCGATTTTCCCCTCTAATGCCTCTTTGGAAATAACCGCAACAGTTCCATCTTCCAACATTTTTGCATTCACCATATATTTAGGATTTGGAGAAAAAAGGACTGTTTCCCCAACCAAATCATTCTCCGAACAAATTCGTATAGTTAATTCCCGGCCGTCGGGAACAACCTTACTCAATTCTACTTTGCCTTTCAAAATATAATACAAATCACTTGCTGGGGTGCTTTCCTGAAAAAGGAAGCACCCTTTTTCCAAATGTTTAATTTGCTGTCTATTATCTAAAATTGCATGCAGCCGATTAGATAACGAAAAACCATTCATGTGTATGACCACCTTTCAGATACCGTTATTACACTACCTTTGATTTAAACGGAAAAAACACTAGTAGTCAACAACTTTGGATAATTATAGAAGTTGAAATAGGTAATTTTTCATTTGGAAGTTAAGTTTAGAAATTTATAAAAATACATTTGATTTTATTTTTATTCAGTCATATAATAGTATAATCAAAGAATGACAGGTACTTGAAATATAGGAGATGGTTTTATGAACGTATCAATAGTAGGTGCAACGGGTTATGGAGGAGTGGAACTAATAAGGTTTTTGAATAATCATCCGCAATTCAAGATAAAATCATTGCATACTTCATCCCAATTTGGTCGAAATTTATATGAAGAAAATGCACATTTAATGCATATGAAAGATAAATTAGAAGAAATTGATCCGGAAGCGATTGCAAAAAAATCCGATATTGTATTTCTTGCAACTCCTTCTGGTGTTTCCTCACAATTGATTTCGGAATTTTCGGACCTTGACATTAAAGTAATCGACCTATCAGGAGACCTGAGGCTTCAAACCCCAGGTGAATATGAACACTGGTATAAAAAAACAGCCGCGCCACAGCATATTATTGAAGAAGCAGTATACGGTTTGGCTGAATGGAATGCTGAAGCGATAAGGCAAGCGGCGATTGTTGCAAATCCAGGGTGCTACCCAACCGCATCACTTTTAGGCCTTGCCCCTCTATTCACAGAAGGATTGGCCGGAGCAGCTGCAGAAGTGATCATCGATGCAAAATCCGGGGTTTCAGGGGCGGGTAAATCACTTTCGGCTGTTACACATTATAGTGAAATGAATGAGAACTTTAAGATATATAAGGTAAATCAACATCAACATATACCGGAAATCGAACAACAGCTTGGACGATGGTCAGCTGATTTACAACCTATTACCTTTAATACCCATCTGGTTCCAATGACACGAGGTATTATGGCAACGATGTATATAAAGGTAAATCGGGAAACCTCAAATGTTGAATTAAAGGATTTATACGAAACAGTATACGAGAAACATCCTTTTGTCCGGGTACAGCCGCTCGATCGCTTCCCATCCACGAAACAGGTATATGGATCGAACTTTTGCGACATTGGTGTCGCATATGATGAAAGAACAGGTAGGGTAACGGTAGTTTCGGTTATTGATAATTTAGTGAAGGGTGCTGCAGGGCAGGCCATTCAAAATGCAAATATATTAATGGGACTAGAAGAAACGGCAGGACTATGGAACAGTCCGCTATATCCATAAACTTTGGAGGGAAATAATGAATACACTACAGCCAGTTGAAGAAATCAAACAAATTCAAGAAGGAAACATTTTAATGCCTCAAGGATTCAAAGCGTCAGGTGTCCATGCAGGATTGCGCTACTCCAAAAAGGATGTTGGCATCATTTTTACCGATGTTCCAGCGTCGGCCGCCGCGGTTTATACACAAAACGTTGTTCAAGCCGCTCCAATCAATGTAACGAAAGATAGCATTGCCGCTTCTGGAAAACTTCACGGCATTGTAGTGAATAGTGCTTGTGCGAATGCTTGTACAGGAGTTCAGGGTCTAAAAGATGCATATGAAATGAGGAAGCTTGCGGCTCAAAAGTTCGGTATGGAGGATTATTCATTTGCAGTGGCTTCTACCGGAGTAATAGGGGAATTCATGAAAATGGAAAAAGTTAGAAAAGGGATAGAGTCATTGCAGCCAGAAAATTCACCTGAAGCTGCCGATGATTTTGGTAACGCCATTTTAACAACGGATATTGTAACGAAGAGCTGTGGTTATGTAACAATTATAGACGGTAAAACCGTGAAAATGGGCGGAGCAGCGAAGGGTTCGGGAATGATTCATCCAAACATGGCAACAATGCTCGGTTTCATTACAACGGATGCCGTCATCGAACCGAATGATTTACAGCAAGCACTATCTTCCATAACCAACGATACATTCAATCAAATTACGGTTGATGGTGACTGTTCAACGAACGACATGGTGTTAGTGCTTGCGAATGGAGAAGCGAAAAATGAACCTTTGACAGCTAACCATCCAGAATGGTCTGTCTTCTTGGAATTATTAAAACAAACATCCGAAAATTTGGCAAAACAAATTGCGAAAGACGGAGAAGGTGCCACAAAACTGATAGAAGTGAATGTTCATGGCATGCCTACGAAGCAAGATTCACAGATGATGGCGAAGACGATCGTTGGATCAAATCTAGTGAAAACGGCAGCTTTTGGCGCGGATGCAAACTGGGGACGAATCATTGCGGCGATGGGAAGAAGCGGAGTGGGATTCAATCCGGATCAAACGACGATTGTTTTTGGTGATATTGTCGTACTTAAAGATGGTGAGCCAGTACTGTTTTCTGAGGAAGAAGCCAAAGCATATTTGGAAAATGAAAGTATCATCATTCATGTTTATTTGAAAGATGGCAATGAATCCGGAACGGCATGGGGCTGCGATTTAACCTATGATTATGTAAAAATAAACGGAAGCTATCGTTCGTAAGGGGGGGAAAATAATGAACATATTAGTCATAAAGTGCGGCGGCAGTATCATCAATGAGTTATCGGAGTCGTTTTTCAATAGTGTTATAGAGTTACAAAACCGCGGCTACCAAATTGTCTTTGTTCATGGAGGCGGCCCTGATATAAACTCGATGCTTGAAAAATATGAAATTGAACCAGTCTTTGAAAATGGTTTAAGAAAAACGACCTCTGAAGTGATGGGAATTGTGGAACTTATGCTGGCAGGCAAATCTAACCGCAGTCTCGTTCATAAATTGGAAGCACACGGAATTAAGGCTGTCGGTTTAAGTGGTTCTGACGGCGGGATTCTCACAGGTGAGTATATCGATGAACAGAAACTTGGAGCTGTAGGCGAGATACAAAAAGTCAATACTGAATTACTTGGGATATTATTCGAAAATGGTTATTGTCCCGTATTGACGCCAATTTCAACTACCGAAGAAGGTACTAAATTAAATGTGAATGCTGATATGGCCGCTGGGTCTGTAGCGAAGGCGCTATCTGCAGACATGTGTTTATTTGTGACCGATGTTAAAGGGGTCTTAAAGAATGAACAGATCATTGAGGAATTGACTGAAACGGAAACGAAGGATTTGATAAAGGATGGAAGTATCCATGGAGGAATGATTCCGAAAGTCAATACTGCGTTATCGGTGCTGAATAAAGGGGTTGAAGAAGTGATGATCGTTAGTGGAAAAGATCATTTTTATCAAGGCGGACAATTCATCGGTACGAAATTTCTTCAGGAAGAAGGGGTATTTCAATGAGTTCTTTATTTCCAACATATGCAAGGTGGAACATTGAGCCTAGAAAAGCGTCAGGAATGAAGATTACGAGTACAACAGGTAAAGAGTATCTGGATTTCACATCCGGAATCGGGGTTTTGAATCTTGGTCATTGTCACGAGTTGGTAAAAATGGCAGTCACCAAACAGCTTAATAAATATTGGCACGTATCGAACATGTTTCAAAGTTCCATACAGGAACGGACAGCACAAATGCTGGCAGATGCCTCCGGTTTAAGCCAGGTATTTTTTGCTAACAGTGGAGCCGAAGCGAATGAGGCAGCTATCAAACTAGCGCGTAAAGCTACTGGGAAAAGCAAAATCGTCACATGTCTGCAGTCTTTCCACGGCCGTACGTTTGCAACGATGGCAGCAACGGGACAGGAAAAAATAAAGTCTGGTTTCGGACCGATGCTAGCTTCATTCGAGTATGTTCCATTTAATGATAATGATGCTATGGCAGCAGCCATAGATGAAAATACGGCGGCTGTAATGATTGAAATAGTTCAAGGTGAGGGCGGCATCCATGTTGTACAGCAATCCTATCTGGATGCGATTCAAACTCAATGCCAAGAACACGGAGCTCTTCTTATCATTGATGAAATTCAGACTGGGATAGGACGTACAGGGAAACCATTTGCATTCCAGCATTTTAATATCCAACCCGACATCATCACTTCAGCAAAGGGGCTGGGAAATGGCCTGCCAATCGGCGCGATGATTGGAAAGGAAAGGCTGTCGGATTTCTTTAACCCTGGAAGTCATGGATCCACATTTGGAGGTAATCCCATTAGTGTTGCAGCAGCAGAATCCGTTTTAAAGGAAATTTTCCAATCAGGGTTTTTAAAAGAGACCGTGAAAAAGGCTGAATACCTTGAGAGTGAATTGACAAAAGCGTTAAAGGAATCGGAAGAAGTTAAAGAGATTCGCGGACTGGGGTTGATGGTCGGGATTGAATGCAAACAGGATGTTCAGGGGTTTTTAATGGAACTTCAAGAAGAGGGCTTACTTGTGTTGAGTGCAGGTCCTAAAGTGCTTCGTTTACTCCCATCTCTGACAGTTACTGAATCGGAAATCGATATGGCGATAAGTAAAATTGAAAAAATATTGGCAATAAAACAAACTATTTAAATTTAATGAATTTTTATAGAACAAAATGAATAATTATGCTATTCTATATATAAATATACAGCATCTAAAGAGGTGAAGATCATGAAAAACTTTCTATATTTAGAGAATGGTTCCGTCTTTGAAGGGGAACTGCTGACTAAATCGACTGAAAAAGCAATCAATGGAGAGATTGTCTTTTTTACAGGGATGACCGGATATCAAGAAGTATTGACAGATCCTTCATATAAGGACCAAATTGTCGTTTTCACATATCCTCTAATCGGAAATTATGGAATCAATGAAAATGATTTTGAGAGTAAGAAGCCACATGTTGCCGGTGTTATTGTATATGAAGGGAATATGAGCCATTCCCATTATCAAGCTAAATATTCACTTGGTGAATATTTAGACAAGTGGAACATTCCGCTTTTAAGCCATGTTGACACAAGAGCGGTCGTTAAAAATATAAGACAGGAAGGTTCCATGCAGGCTGTCATCACAGCCGAAGAAAAATTTTCTATCAAACCTGGCCAGGTTTGTTTATCAGCCCATGTATCTGAGGTATCCACAAAGGTGGTCGAGAGCTTTGGAGAAGGCGACAAGCATGTGGTGATGATTGATTTCGGTTATAAAAAATCCATATTGGATTCTTTGATTGAACAAGGCTGCCGAGTTTCAGTCGTTCCATTCGATACTGAGTTCGAACAAATCAAGGACTTGAAGCCGGATGGTATTTTGCTTTCAAATGGGCCTGGGGATCCAAAACAGCTTGAATACCTTTTAGGAAACATAAAGAAGGTCATTACGAATTTCCCAACGATGGGCATATGTCTCGGTCATCAATTAACGGCCCTAGCCTTTGGGGGAAATACAAAAAAAATGCTGTTTGGACATCGGGGTGCGAATCAGCCCGTGGTCGATTTGAAAACGAAACAGGTGTATATGAGTTCTCAAAATCATAGTTATGAGGTTGATGAACCGAGCTTACAAGGAACATCTCTTCAAGTGAGATTCAGGAATGTGAATGATAGCACAGTTGAGGGGCTTATGCATGAAAACCTGCCAATATTCACTACCCAGTACCATCCGGAGGCTAATCCAGGACCCATCGAGAGTTCACTTCTTTTTAACGACTTTTTACAAATGATAAATGATTATAGCGGGAGAGAAAAAGCCTATGCCTAAGGACAACACGATACAGACCATTTTAGTGATTGGTTCGGGGCCAATTGTCATCGGGCAGGCCGCCGAATTTGATTATGCAGGTACACAGGCCTGCCTCGCTTTAAAAGAAGAAGGATATAAAGTCATACTGGTCAACAACAATCCGGCAACAATCATGACTGATGATATGAATGCGGATGCTGTCTATTTCGAACCTTTAACAGTTGATGTACTGGAAAAGATCATTTCCAAAGAAAAGCCGGATGGCCTGCTGGCTACATTAGGCGGTCAAACAGGATTGAATCTTGCTTATCAATTGGATGATGCTGGAGTACTTGAAAAATATAAAGTCAAATTATTGGGAACTCCGATCGACTCCATCAAAAAAGGGGAGGATCGTGAACTATTCCGTGAGCTGATGTTTGAAATAGGTGAACCCGTTCCCGACAGTACAATTGTCCATACTCTTGAAGAAGCGATAGCTTTTGCCGAAAAAATCGGTTTCCCGATCATCGTTCGTCCCGCTTATACACTCGGCGGCACTGGCGGTGGGATTGCTGATTCATTGGATACCTTTAAGGAACTTGTCCGGGGCGGACTCCAAGAAAGCCCGATTACACAATGCTTGATTGAAAGAAGCATAGCTGGATTTAAAGAAGTCGAATATGAAGTAATGCGAGATGGCATCAATACGTGCATCACTATCTGTAATATGGAAAATATTGATCCGGTAGGGATCCATACTGGTGATTCCATCGTTGTGGCACCATCACAGACCTTATCGGACGATGAGTTTCAGATGCTTCGTTCCGCTTCAATTAAAATCATCTCTGCTTTAGGTATCATAGGCGGCTGTAATATTCAATTCGCACTTGATCCGAAAAGCAAACAATATTATCTAATTGAAGTAAACCCACGCGTCAGCCGTTCATCGGCATTAGCTTCCAAAGCAACAGGCTATCCCATAGCACGCATAGCTGCAAAGCTTGCTGTCGGCTACCATTTATCAGAAATCGTCAATCCTGTAACGAAAAGCACATATTCAAGCTTTGAACCTGCTCTTGACTATGTAGCGGTGAAGTTCCCGAGATGGCCATTCGATAAATTCAAGACCGCCAACCGCAAATTGGGAACACAAATGAAGGCGACAGGTGAAGTGATGGCTTTACACCGCAGTTTTGAGGGGGGAGTCCAAAAGGCCGTCGATTCTTTGGAATTAAAAACGAATGGACTGCAGCTATCATCGCTGAAAAATAAAACCGTTCCTGAGCTTTGGGTCAAGCTTGCCGAAAAATCTGATGAGCGAATATTTGTCATTTTTGAAATGCTTAGAAAAGGCGTGACGATTGAAGAAATCCATGAAGCCACAACCATAGATTATTTCTTCCTTAAATCCTTTGATTCATTGATCCAAAACGAAATGAAGATTGAAGCTAGGAGAATCGATCAGGTAACAAAGGAAGAACTGCAGTCATATAAGGAAAAGGGCTTTTCAGACCGCTATCTTGCTTCCGTATGGAATGTTAGCGAGCTGGAAGTGAGAGCACACCGGAAGTCACTTGGTCTTACGGCTGTCTACAAAACGGTTGATACATGTGCAGCCGAGTTCGAATCACATACTAACTATCACTATTCAACATATTTCGGTGAGAACGAACAGAAAAAAACGGATAAAAAGAAAGTCTTGATGATTGGCAGCGGCCCTATCCGGATTGGACAGGGAATAGAATTTGATTACTGTTCCGTTCACGGGGTTTATGCACTCCAGGATGAAAATGTTGAAACGATCATGATTAATAATAACCCGGAAACGGTAAGTACGGATTTTGCCACGGCAGACCGCCTTTATTTCGAGCCGTTAACTCTGGAATACGTTCTTAATGTAATAGAAGCGGAAGGTATTGAAGATGTTATCGTCCAATTTGGTGGGCAGACTGCGATAAACCTGGCAAAAGGCCTGGAAGATTACGGTGTCAACTTGTTGGGGACTTCCTTCGATACACTCGATCAATTAGAAGACCGTGATCGTTTTTATCAGCTTCTTCAAAAACTGGATATTCCTCATGTACCCGGTTCGATGGCTAATGGTGAAGAACAATTAATTGACCGTGCAGAGGCTATCGGTTTTCCAGTACTCTTACGCCCATCATATGTAATTGGCGGCCAAGGAATGGAAATCATCCGCTCCAAGGAAAGCTTATTGAATAGAATGGAAAATGGGACTGCACTTGCATACCCCGTATTGATCGATTCTTATATTCCAGGGAAAGAAGCCGAAATCGATTTGATTGCTGATGGAAATGATGTATATATTCCAATCATTGCGGAACATGTAGAAAAAGCAGGCGTCCATTCAGGGGATAGCATGGCATTACTGCCAGCCCAATCATTAACCAATGAAATCAAAGATAAAATGACCCAATATGCGAAAAAACTAGTAATCGAGCTTGGTTATAAAGGACTTATGAACATTCAATTCGTGATTGAAGGAAATAGTGTATATGTATTGGAAGTAAACCCTCGCGCCAGTCGGACAATTCCAATCATCAGTAAAGTCACCGATGTACCCTTGGTGCAAATAGCGACAAAAATATTGCTTGGGAAATATTCATTGTCGAATGTGTTCGAAAAAACGGGCTTAATGGAAGAAATTCCATATGCAGTCGTCAAATATCCAGTATTCTCTACATTTGCACTAAGCGGCCTAGATTCGAAGGTAGGTCCGGAAATGAAATCAACTGGTGAAGGAATCGCCATCGGAGTAACGGTAAAAGAAGCATTGACAAAAGTATTCCATGCTCAAAATGCTAATCATAATTCAGGTGTTTATCAATCCAAATCAGTCAAATTAAGCGAAGATTTGCTAGTGCAAATCAGTGAAGCAGGTTTGACACTGGGGGATTCAAATTTTGATAAATGGTTAAATGAAGGGAATGCATCGGTCGTTTTGGCATATGGAACAACAGAAGAAGATAAGAAGCTAAGGTTAATGGCAGCAAAATATCGCCTTCTGGCATTTACGGAAGAAGAGACTTTCAAAGCCTATCTACAATCGTTAGAAAATGCTGATCCAGGGGTTATCTCGCTTCAGGAATGGCTTGTATCATATTCGGAAGGAGTGTCACAAGTATGAGTTCAATGACGACACCGACACAAGCGAAGATTTTAAATGGAAAAGACTTTTTGACCATGAAGGAGTCAACACCCACTGCGATAGCGGATTTATTAAAGCTGGCACAGACCATTAAAGGCAAATTGCAAGCTGGCGAGGAATATACACCTTTAAAAGGGAAAACGCTGGGGATGATCTTTGAAAAATCGTCTACCCGTACCCGTGTTTCTTTTGAAGTTGGCATGATGCAGCTTGGCGGACACGCTTTGTTCTTAAGTGGTAATGACTTGCAAATTGGACGCGGGGAAACTATTTCCGATACTGCAAAAGTCCTTTCCGAATATATTGATGGGATCATGATTCGTACCTTCGAGCATGAAAAAATCCTAGAGTTGTCGGAAAATGCTTCTATCCCAGTCATCAATGGGTTAACAGACCTTGCACATCCTTGTCAGGTACTTGCTGACTTCTTGACGATCATCGAGATAAAAGGGCAGCTAAAAGGCCTGAAGATGAGTTATATCGGAGATGGCAATAATGTTGCCAATTCATTGATGGTCGGCTGCGCAAAAATGGGAATGGATTTTTCCATTGGATGCCCTGAGGCCTACAAACCTGATGAAAAGGTCGTTGCCTATGCTCAAAAAGTGGCAGAAGAGACTGGCAGTGAAATTGTGGTGACAACCTCAGCTTCAGAAGCTATAAAAGATGCGGATATCGTCTATTCCGATGTTTGGACCTCCATGGGGCAGGAAATCGAGAATAGTATTCGCTTAGAAGCCTTTAAAGATTATCAAATCAATAGTGAACTTGTGAAACATGCCAAAGAAGATTATTTATTCATGCACTGCCTCCCTGCTCACAGGGAAGAAGAAGTAACAGCTGAAGTCATCGATGGACCGAATTCCGTCGTTTTCCACCAAGCAGGAAATCGTCTTCATGCCCAAAAGGCGGTTCTAGTGGATTTAATGTCTTAACCAAAAAAGTGTCTGCTCAGAGAGAAGTCGCTCAGTTTGTAGAAAAAAAGGTTTCGGAATGGTCCCATTCCGAAACCTTTTTGATTTTATTTGTAGCAGTTAGAGAAATAATAACTGGATGGATCAATACTTGGGTCTACCAGTCTAAGTGTCTGCTCAGAGAACAGACGGTTTTTTAATTCAGCCGAATTTCCTGTATTCCTTAATTTTTCAGACATGAAAGAAAGTAACCTGGTAATAATAACAAGGAAAGCATGTAAAGGGGTGAAATCTATGGGGCAAAATCGTCAATTTAAGCCAGGCCAGAAGGCACCTAATAATGGGACCTATGTAGAAATCGGTGAAACGGGCAGCACGGTAGTGAATCCGAAAATGGTTAAGCTTGATGCAGGGGATGCCTTTCCTGAAACGTCTAATCATAACCGGATATGGACATATCAGCGAAAGCCATGAAAAATTAAAAAGCAGGAAAAAGGAATGATCGCCATCCTTTTTCCTGCTTTTTTCTATTCAGCGGTAAAACCGAAAATTTTCGAAATTTCCAAATAGCTCTTTCTTAAATAATGGCTTAAGGGATCTTCGTAATGATTTGGAATGCTTTCAGTGAATCCAACGGCAGTGATCGCTCCCAATAATTCTGAATTATAATTAAAAACTGGAATGGACATGGAGGAAACAGATGGTACAAGAGGCTCTTTGGCAAAAGCTATTTTGTATTTCCGAATTTCATCATATTCATTTGTTTCTTTAAGGAACGAGCCTGTAACATGACGATCTTTTTCAATCCAGTCCGCTGTCAAGGAAGGATCTTGAAATACTGTGAATACTTTTCCTGAAGAGGATGATGGGGGGAGACGCGTACCTAACTGGGCCCCGATGTTTAAGTTTTGGTTGGAATTCCATATTTTTGCCGTGATTGGTCCATCGTATGTCCAGACGGAAAAAAGGACTGTGCAAGAGGTATGGTGACTGATTTCCTGTAAATAAGGGGTTATTCTGTTCGTGACGTCCTCATTTCCGATGGCTGCCATGCCGTATTGAATCAATTTGCTCCCAAGGTGATACATACCTGTTGTCTTATCACGATAAAGTAACTCGAGTTGAGTCAAAGTATTCAAATATTTATAGAGATTACTCTTCGTTATTTCCGTTAATTCTTGAATATCAGAGAATCTTAAAGGATTTCTTTGGGAAGCAAGTAAATCTATAATGCCCATACCTATTTGTAATGATTGGATTGTCGAACCAGATTTTACGATTTCCATATGTCAATCTCCCTAATCAGTTTAATTTAGGTCTAGTATATCAGAATCTTTAAAATTTAAATGAAATTTAGCAAGAAAAACCGGAGGCTGCTTGAAGCTATCAATATACTTTCCTTTTAAATAAATAACTTTAGCGGACCATTTTATTGATTCCGAAGTAGTCATAATGGTGTAGATGATAACATTTGCACAAAAATTTGCAATACTTTCTTGACAATATTCCGAAAATTAAGTTATTATTTATATAAATAGTGAACAATGTTATCTATAAGTGAAATTTGTAGATGCACAGTCATTCATATTCTGGTTTGTGAAGTAAATATAAAAGAATTATCCCGCAAATTAGGATCGTGGCATCAAGAAGAGGTTTTTTAAAAAATCGAGATTAATAAAGGAGAATGAAATATGAGATTAGTAACTTTCAGCATTCAAGGATTTAAACGTATTGGTGCAATTTACCCGAATAATGTAGTAGTTGACTTGAACTATGCCTATCAAGCGCTTCTGGAAAGCGAAGGGAAACTTCGCAGTGAACAAATCGCTGAGGCATATGTACCTGCAACAATGGAGGCATTTTTAGAGGGAGGGAATGAAAGCCTTTCCATCGCTAAAAAGGCTGCTGACTACGCAATTAACAATCGTGATTCATTCAGACATAAATTGATACATCCAATTGAAGATATAAAGCTTGAGGCACCTGTCCAAAAGCCAGGTAAAATTATTTGTGTAGGACATAACTACCGTGAGCACATTGCTGAAATGGGCCGCGAATTACCGCCATTCCCTGTGGTATTCGCAAAGTTCGCCAATGCAGTAATCGGTCCGCAGGATGACATTCCGTTTTTCCCGATTTCTGAACAACTGGATTATGAAGCGGAATTCGCTTTTGTAGTCGGACAAAAGGCACGTAATGTTTCACAAGAAGATGCACTTGATTATGTAGCGGGTTATACAATTGCCAATGATGTTACGTATCGTGATATCCAAAGGCGTACACTTGAATGGCTTCAAGGGAAAACGGTTGAAGGAAGTGCTCCGATGGGTCCTTGGTTAGTCACATCCGATGAACTATCCGATCCATCTGGCTTAAATGTCCGATTAACTGTAAATGGTGAGGAACGCCAAAAAACGAATACATCCAACTTCGTATTCGATGTGAAATATTTAGTTGAATTCTTATCGAATTTAATGACGCTTGAACCTGGTGACATCGTTCTTACAGGAACACCTGGTGGGGTAGGAGTAGCCCGTGATCCACAAGTGTTCTTAAAAGATGGTGACGTTGTCAAAATCGAAATCGACAAAATAGGTTATCTTGAAAACCGTGTTCGACGTGTCGGGGAGGGAAAATAAAATGGCTTATCAAGAGATCGGGATATCAATCCAATCGGTTCAACAATCAATCGACCACATTCTTGAGACAGCCGCAAACCTTCCGGAAGGGACGATCCGATTAAAGCCTACAGAGGAGGAATGGTCCATCATGCAGATACTTTCCCATTTAGCTGAAGCCATTCCTTATTGGTTAGGTGAAGTGGAAACGGTAATAGCAAAGCCTGGGGCCAAATGGGGGCGTGGATTGCAAGATCCAGCCCGATTGGCAGCAGTCGGTGATATTGACAAACTTGATGTTGATGATGTCTTGAAGCAAGTGGAGGAGCTTAAATATGAAGTAGAGAGCAGGCTTGGGAATTTAGAAGAAGAAGCACTCTCTAAAGAATCGCCACACCGGAATTTCGCTAAATTCGGAAACAAACCAGTTTCTTATATTGTGGATCACTTCATCGATGAGCATGTTTCAGGACACTATGATCAAATCAAGCGAAATCTTTCTAAAATCAAGTGAGGAAAGATAAAAAAGAAAGTAGGGATTAATATGGCTGAAAAATCGGAATACATGAACAGTACAATCGTAAAAGATTTTACAAAGGATATCCAGCAGTATAACCTTGGGCCTCTGTGGGAAGCCATTCCCGCCCTGATGGACCATGAACCTAAACCTCATGCCCATGCTTATTTATGGAAAGAAGAGCTTTTGACAAAAAAGTTGATGGAAGCAGCAGAAATCTTCACACCTGATCGAGGAGGGGAGCGCAGGGCCATTTATTTTCAAAACCCTGGCTTAACTTATCGTCAGCCATGGGGATGGGCTTCGACAACACAAACGCTTTACGCAGCTGTTCAGCTGTTGTTGCCAGGTGAAGTGGCTCCTTCCCACCGCCACTCTCAAAGTGCTCTTCGTTTCATTACGAATGGTGAAGGTGCCTACAGCATCGTGCAGGGAGAAAGGATCTTCATGGAAGAAGGAGATTTCTTGATCACGCCGAAAAACCTATGGCATGGTCATGGTCATGTTGGCGAAAAACCGATGATTTGGATGGACGCCCTTGATATTCCAACTATCTATTCCATAGGTGGCACTTTCTTTGAACCATACCCAGACCGGATTGAAACGCCTAAACGGCCGGATAATTTTTCGGAGCTCCGTTATCAAGGCGGGATGGTTCGTCCAGTATCCGATCGTTATTCACAAGTGGCACCGCTTGCCAACTACAAGTGGAAAGGAACCAAAGCAGCGATAGAAGGATTAATGAACTTTGAACCAGATCCATATGAAGGTTTTGCAGTGGAATATATCAATCCTTCAAATGGACAAACGGCCAATCCGACGATGGGGGCATGGATGCAGAAACTTCCAAAAGGTTTCCATACCAAAGCACATCGCCATACCCATTCCACAATCTATCAAGTGCACCAAGGTTCAGGCTATACGGTCATTAATGGAGTGCGTTTTGACTGGTCCAAGGGAGATTATTTCGTCGTTCCGAATTGGGCTTGGCATGAGCACATTGCAGAAGCGGATTCTTACTTATTCTCGGTAAACGACCTACCGATAATGGAGAGATTCGATTTAGAACAGCAACAGGCATTTGACGCAAACAATGGTTACCAAAAGGTTGAAAGTGAATTCAGGCCGGTTTTGGTTTGAAAATAATCTGTTTGCAGCTTTCATCTTGTTCCTGATGAATATATATGCCAGTCGAATGAAAACGCTTACTTATATATTGTTTCGCAACTTTGGCTAAAAGCAACTAATTTAGGGGGAATTGAAGATGAACACAGAAAAAAAACCATTCATCGTTATCGGTGGGGGAATTGGCGGATTGGCAACTGCTTTAGGAATCGCAGAAACAAAACAGTATGTAAAAGTCTTGGAGCAAGCTCCCGAATTTGGTGAAATTGGTGCAGGGATTCAGCTTGCAGCAAATGCCACCAACGTTTTACAGCGTTTAGGCGTCATGGATAAAATCAATGAAATTGCAGTATTTCCAAAAAGATTGGTGCTGATGGATGCCTTTTCCGGCAAAGAGCTTTCCGCTTTGGATTTAGGTGATGTTTATAAGGAAAGATATGGAGCACCGTATGTTGTTTTGCATCGTTCCGATTTGCATAAAGTACTGGCTGAAGCCTGTGAAAATAACCCGTATATCGAACTGGTAACGAACCAAACGATTATTGATACAGTGGAAAATGAAGGGGAAGTGACGGTTACTTCTGCCAATGGGTCCCAACATTCAGGAACGGCTGTCATCGGAGCTGATGGATTATGGTCCAAAGCACGGAAACTTTTTGTCGAAGATCAACCGGCCTGCTCGCAATATGTTGCATACAGAGGAGCGATCCCGATGGAAGAGGTTACGAGCCATGGAGATTTAGATGATGTATATATGTGGATTGGACCAAACCTTCATCTTGTTCAGTACCCGGTTAGAAGGGGGGAACTATACAACCAAGTAGTCGTGTTCAAAAGTTCTCAATACACGGTAGAAAACGAAAAAACAGATCAATGGGGAACCCCGGAAGAAATGGACCGTATATTTGCCGGAACTTGTGAGCTTGTTCAGAATGCGATTTCATTTATTCAACGACAACGCCGCTGGCCGATGTATGACCGATTCCCAATTGATAATTGGACAAAAGGAAGAATTACGCTTACGGGCGATGCTGCACACCCGATGCTTCAATACTTGGCACAAGGGGCTTGCCAGGCGTTAGAAGATGCAGCTTATTTGTCGGATATGCTTCATAAGCATGGAAATAACATTGAACAGGCATTTTTGGAATATCAAGAGGAACGCATTCCGCGTACGGCTAATGTTCAAACAAGCGCAAGAATGTGGGGGGAAATCATTCACAATACGACCGATGCAGGCATTCTGCTCCGAGATACGATTCTTACAGGTCGCACGGACAAGGATTTCCAATTCGTCGATCAATTTCATGGTTACAATAAAACGGCCGTGAAAGCATAATCCGTTTTGTTTCATCTAAATACTGTGCTAAGGGATTTTATGCATTTTACAAATGGGTCTGCCTTTCTTCTATATGAAGAAAGGTTTTTTTCGTTTATCCTCCATACCTCCCTGCATTTTTTATAACTTTCCTTTACATGGGGGAAATTAGAAGTATAATGAAAATATAAAGGTCAAAGTTGGTCAAACCAAGTGTGAATTCGTTCATGATATAGATGAATGGGAGGTTTTAAGATGGATATGAATAAAATGACGGAGAGAACCCAACAGGCATTCATTGGCGGCCAGGAACTAGCCAAAGATAGAGGGAATCCCGAGCTGACGGAGCTTCATTTATTAAAGGCCTTAATGGAACAGGACGAAAGTTTATTGATCAGGATTTTATCGGAATCTGATAAACCGATGAATCAGTTTGATATAGGGCTTAATAGAGAATTGGATCGATTACCGGAAGTGAGTGGGAGTGTTTCCGAGGTTTACATGTCATCCTCCTTACAAAAAATTTTGACGGTTGCCGAAAAAGAAATGCAGAAGTGGGAAGATGAATATTTATCTGTGGAACATTTGCTGCTGGCGTCCTTGAAAGGCAATAACACGAATATAAACAGACTATTCTCATCACATGGAATCGATTACGAAAAAGCAAAACGGATTATACAAGATGTAAGGGGGAATCAGCGGGTGACTAGTCAAAATCCTGAAAGCACATATGAAGTACTGAAAAAATACGGCAGAGATCTTGTTGCTGAAGTTAAATCAGGGAAGGTCGATCCAGTCATCGGTCGTGATGCGGAAATCAGAAACGTCATCCGGATCCTATCACGTAAAACAAAAAATAACCCCGTATTAATTGGAGAACCTGGTGTTGGTAAGACAGCGATTGTCGAAGGATTGGCGCAAAGGATCGTCAGGAAGGATGTCCCGGAAGGATTAAAGGACAAAACCGTTTTTTCACTAGATATGAGTGCACTTGTCGCAGGGGCAAAATTCCGCGGTGAATTTGAGGAACGTCTTAAAGCGGTATTAAATGAAATTAAGAAGAGTGATGGAAAAATTCTTTTATTCATCGATGAACTGCATACAATTGTCGGTGCTGGCAGAACGGATGGCGCACTTGATGCAGGGAATATGTTAAAGCCGATGCTTGCGCGTGGCGAGCTGCATTGTATCGGTGCAACAACCCTTGATGAATATCGACAATATATTGAAAAAGATCCGGCTCTAGAACGTCGTTTCCAACAAGTTCTGGTTCCGGAACCAGATGTGGAGGATACGATTTCAATTTTGCGTGGGCTAAAAGAACGGTTTGAAATTCACCATGGTGTCAGGATTCATGATCGGGCGATCGTGGCTGCCTCTGTCCTTTCGAACCGATATATAACGGAGCGATTTCTGCCGGATAAAGCAATAGATCTTGTGGATGAAGCCTGTGCGATGATCAGAATGGAAATCGATTCAATGCCATCTGAGTTGGATGAAATCACGAGAAGGGTCATGCAACTTGAAATTGAAGAAGCGGCCTTGAAGAATGAAGAGGACCCTCAAAGCAAAGCTAGACTGGAAGTGCTTCAAAAAGAACTCTCAGAACTCAAGGATCAAGCGAATGGCATGAAAGCCAAGTGGCAAATGGAAAAGTCGGCGCTTCAAAAAGTGCAGGATCAACGTGAGGAACTTGAGAAGTTGCGTCATGAACTGGAACAGGCAGAGAATGACTATGACCTTAACCGAGCAGCGGAACTTCGGCAATGAAGGATTCCACAGCTTCAAAAAGAGTTGGATGCCATGGAAGATGAATTGGAAAAGGAAAAACAGGAATCACGGTTGCTTCGCCAAGAAGTGACGGAGGAGGAAATTGCCTCGATCGTTGCAAGGTGGACGGGGATTCCTGTAAGCAAGCTGGTGGAAAGTGAAAGGGAAAAGCTGCTTCGACTATCTGAGATCCTTCATGAACGCGTAATAGGTCAAGGGGAAGCGGTGGAACTCGTATCCGATGCTGTATTAAGGGCAAGGGCGGGAATTAAAGATCCAAACAGACCGATTGGTTCATTCATTTTCCTGGGGCCGACGGGTGTGGGTAAAACAGAACTCGTAAAAGCTTTGGCAGAAACGTTATTCGATAGTGAAGAACATATGATTCGTATCGATATGTCGGAATATATGGAGAAACATTCCGTGTCCCGTCTTGTTGGTGCACCTCCTGGATATGTTGGATTTGAGGAAGGAGGCCAACTAACGGAGGCAGTTAGGAGAAACCCATACTCGGTCGTATTATTGGACGAAATTGAAAAGGCGCATCCGGAAGTCTTCAATATTTTGCTGCAAATGTTGGATGACGGGAGGATAACAGACTCCCAAGGTAGAACCATAAACTGTAAAAATACAGTGATCATCATGACTTCAAATATCGGTTCCCATTTCTTGTTGCAGTCCAACCGAGTGGATGGTGGAATTGAAGAAGAGATAAAAGATCAAGTCTTTAAAGAATTAAGAGGGCATTTCCGTCCGGAATTTTTGAATCGGGTAGATGATATTGTTTTATTCAAACCGCTTACTAAACAAGAAATCGTTGAAATCGTAGAAAAAATGGTTTTTCAATTACAGGTAAGGTTAACTGAACAAAATATAAACCTTAATGTCACTGAAGCGGCCAAGGAATTCATTGCGGACCAGGGATATGATCCTGTATATGGGGCCAGACCGTTGAAGCGATTCATCCAAAAGCATCTGGAAACGAAGATCGCCCGTAAAATCATAGCTGGCACAGTTGGACTGAATGAAGAAGGAATAACGATTGATTATGATGATGATGAATTGGTCCTCATATAAAAAATTTGAAATGGAGTTTAACCGTAAGCAAAGTACGGTTAACAAAAAGGACATCCTCAATGGATGTCCTCTTTTGCTTCTTAATGTTGATGAGAGTCTTTTGCTGGCCCAGCAGGCAAAATAGCAGGGATGATGCAAATCAGGATAGCAGCAGCTAATCCTAAAATCGTTCCCTGTTTAGCATCGTATGAAACTCCGATCATGGAAGAAACAACATATACAGTCATATGCACTAATAAGAATGTCCAAAAAATTGCCCAAGCATAACGCATCGAATTTCACCTCATTCCACTACATTCATTTTTATCTTACCATAATTAATATACAGTTAAAACGTGTTTTTAATAATAACCTTTAAATAATTCATACATTAAATCATAAGAGAACTTTTCAGGCACAGTCCAGTTGGTAGCAAACGTCAAATGGAAAATCATAGGACCCAATATAAAACAAAATCATCACCATTTGGTTAATTTGGGATAAGAAGTTAGGTATTTCCACTGACCCTTTCTATTTTTCATCATAAATTAATATAGTAGTAGTAATATTCCTTAAAGGAGTTTGACCGATGGAACAACGAACTTTTCAAATTGATGACCAATGGAATATCATCTATTATCCAGAGCGGCCCAGTGGTTTTTCCGTATTGGTAATTGGAGACCGTAGTCATTTTGTCGAAAAAGACAGCAGCTTTTGGCTGCAGCATCCTGGCAGGTTGGAGATATTGGAATATTTAAAGGAATACGGATACACGCTATTTTCATCCAATTTTTACGGAGCCAACTGGGGAAGCCCAAAAGCATTGAACCTTTCCCTTAACCTATATATTCTCTTCATGAAAAAAGAAATAGTCAATCAAAGGGTTCATATATTGGCAGAGGGGTCAGGAGCGCTCCTTGCCTTAAAGCTAATGAATGAACTTGGAAATAAAATACGTTCAGTTGTATTGATTGATCCGGTTTTTTCCTTGAAAGCACAACTGGAGAAGGAAAAGGAAAATAAGTTCTTCTATAAAAAATGGCTGTCCGAGGTCGCTGCTGCATACGAGCTCGATCCACCAGAATGTGAACAGCATATTATGGACACTGAAGATCCAGTGATTGCTGAGAAAATCCCCATGAAAGTTATTCAGGTTTTTGGAAGCATGCGGAAAGAGCAAGCCTCCCTTTATCGGCAAATCCAACTGGCTAGAAAAGCAGACTTGCAGCTGACGTATTTATTACCGGAAAAACGGTATAAAATACCCTATCAAATACAGAAGTTTTTCAATGAGAATGAAGAGTCTTTATGAGAATGGATATATTTCTACAATAGTTTGCATACGATACAGCATCTAAAAAAACTAGACGTGCCGGATGAAGTGGGCTGGATGGCATACGAGGGGGCTGTATTTATGCAAACATACATTGTAATAGGCGCTTATCAATTTGTGGGATTCTATGTGGCTCAATACTTTTTGAACCAAGGGGAAGAAGTAATCGGAATTGATTGGACTGATTCCGAAGCAAGTAAATATATTATGGAAGAAAAGGAACTTGAAATAGGTAGAAGTTCAAATTATATTTACTTTCCGATAAATAAACTTAAATTATTGGATATTACAAAGCAGGACACTGTGTTCATATCTTGTTACGATATTCAAAGCGGAAAGATGGGTAAAATCGATTTTCTTATAGACGAAATCGTTTTCTTTATTGAGAAATGCAAAAAAAATGGCTCGAATGAAACGCCAAATTTTGTTGTTTTCATGCCAATTGAAGAAGAGATCAGTATTTTTCAATCCATATTAAGCTCGATTCGTGGAATTGATTCTGCAAAAATCATATTTTTACCCACGATTTATGGACCTTGGCAATCGGAAGGCATGAGCTTTGAAGCTGGGATCAATCAACTTGGTCAGTCTGATATCAAACCGGCGATTGCTAACGAATATACTGGGGATGCTCTCTTCATCACTGATTTTGTGAATGCTTTGGAAGAAGTGCTTGCTTCTTCTTCCGATAGGGATATCCAATTGTGCAGCAGTATAGATGATCATTGGAATAAATGTGCCAAGCTAATATTTGGTGAAAGTTTGGGTTCATTCAATTCCCGATCAACAACTAAAATCAATAAAGGATCAATATTTGAGGTGCCTAGCAAAATAGATCCAGAAGAAGGCATTGCTTTACAAAGAAAACATAATAAACGATTAAACTTACTTAAAAAGTGGAGAAAGCGTGATTGAAGAGGGAATGGCTGGTTAATCCGGATAATCAAATTTGAGGGCAATTATTAACAAAGAACATTCGAATCACAATTTTTTTGTGATCGAGAACTTTCGTTATTTAAGAAGGTCAAAACTGTATATTTGCCTCTAACTTATATGTTTTGTACTATAATGTTCAAGGACCGAAATTAATATCAAATGATATTCATGATTTTATATTTATGCCCTTTACGAAAGGGACATCTGGAATTATGATAATATTGATATTCAAATGATAGGGGGAAACACAAAATGAGTTCAGATAAAACTCTTGAATTTATGGGGATCGCCATGAAGTACTTCCCTGAGGCTAAAGCGAAGCTTGAAGCAAACGGGATTCCATTCTCAATGGAGATGGCAGAGCCATTCATGGAGCTCTTTAAAAACGTAATGCAAGAAGCTTATGAGCTTGGGAAACAAGATGCTCAGCGTTAATTAAACGTAGGCTGTCCAAATAAAAGGACAGCCTGCATTTGTTTATTCTTTTTTCAAGAACTTGGCGATCAAAGGGTTCAGATTAATTTTATCAATGGCCGGTTTGTATTGACCGTATAAGCCCATCAATGTTTCAACGCTCTCCATCAATTGCATGTAATCAACATTCGATTCCTCTTGTTGGGGTTCACTTTTCCTGCCAAACATCAAATTCGAAAAATGATCATCCTGGTTACTCCGGTTGTTGTGATTGAAGATGTCCACAATAATTCCTCCTTTTCTCCTTTTATTTATAATGTATGTCCCTAAAATCCCTTGGCATAGGCATTTGTCCGACTTCAGTAACGGATTCTTTTATCCTTTCAAACTGTTATCTCTTGCAAGGAGGTGTTTTTTTATATAAAATTAGTACCAGGTAATAATAGATGCTTATAATAACTCATTAAAATATAAGGGGATGGCAAAATGAACGCTGGAATACTAGGGCTTGGCCGCTACTTACCCGATAAAATCGTTACAAATGCGGATTTAGAGAAAATGATGGATACCTCTGACGAGTGGATCCGGACTAGGACAGGTATAGAGGAAAGAAGAATTGCCAATGATGACATTGAAACATCAGATATGGCTTATGAAGCCGCAAAAGCTGCATTGGCAAATGCAAAAATTTCGGCTGAAGAGATAGATTTAATTCTTGTAGCTACTGTTACACCGGATCAGTCGTTTCCTTCTGTCGCGTGTATGATTCAAGAGAAATTGGGAGCGAAAAGTGCAGCTGCAATGGATGTAAGTGCTGCATGCGCTGGTTTTATGTATGCAATGATCACTGCACAGCAGTTCATTAAGACAGGTGCATATAAGCATGTATTGATTATCGGTGTTGAAAAACTTTCGAAGGTAACCAATTGGGAAGACCGCAATACTGCTGTACTATTTGGTGACGGAGCGGGTGCAGCTGTACTTGGACCTGTTTCGGAAGGCAAAGGGATCCTTGCCTTTGAATTAGGCGCAGATGGAACTGGTGGGAAGCACTTATTACAGGATGGAGATTTCATTCATATGAATGGACGTGAAGTATTTAAATTTGCTGTCCGTCAGATGGGGGAATCCAGCCTAAGTGTGTTGGATAAAGCTGGATTAACAAAAGAAGATGTGGATTTGCTTGTACCGCATCAAGCAAACATACGCATTATGGAATCTTCAAGGGAACGCTTGGGTCTCCCGATTGAAAAAATGACAAAAACGGTTCATAAATATGGAAATACTTCTTCAGCGTCCATTCCAATGGCCCTTGTGGAAGAAATGGAAGCAGGAAGAATCAAGGACAACGACCTAATTATCATGGTCGGTTTTGGTGGTGGCCTTACATGGGGCGCTATCGCTCTTAGATGGGGTAAATAAAAAAAGAAGAAGCAAAACATAAAAGCTTTAAAAAAAGGAAGGAGCCATTTCTAATGACTAATCGTCGTGTAGTTGTAACAGGTATTGGAGCAATATCACCAGTTGGTAATGATGCAGAAACTGGATGGAAGAATATAATCGAGGGGAAATCAGGAATAGGTCCTTTAACTCGTTTGAATGCTGAAGAATTCCCTGTTAAAGTTGCTGCTGAAATCAAGGAGTTTGATATAGAGACATATATTAATCGTAAAGAAGCGCGTAAGATGGACCGTTTTACCCATTATGCAATTGCTGCGTCCGTTATGGCATATAATGATAGTAAGCTGGAAATAACGGATGAAAATGCAGCACGTGTCGGAGTCTGGATCGGTTCGGGTATCGGTGGGTTGGAGACACTTGAGACACAGCATGAAAACTTTTTAAACAGAGGGTATAAGCGGGTGAGCCCATTTTTCGTACCAATGATGATTCCGGACATGGCTGCTGGCCAGGTGTCTATCTTACTGGGTGCTAAAGGAATCAATTCATGTACGGTAACAGCCTGCGCAACAGGAACAAATTCAATTGGTGACGCGTTTAAAGCCATTCAACGGGGCGACGCCGATGTGATGATCACAGGCGGAGCAGAAGCGCCAATCACAAAAATGTCGGTTGCGGGCTTCTGTGCAAATACGGCTTTATCGACCAACCCTGATCCACAAACTGCTAGCCGTCCTTTTGATCTGAATCGTGATGGATTCGTAATCGGGGAAGGTGCAGGGATTATCGTTCTGGAAGATCTGGAACATGCATTGAATAGAGGGGCCAAGATTTATGCTGAAATAGCTGGGTATGGATCAACTGGAGATGCTTTCCATATTACGGCTCCGGCACCTGGTGGGGAAGGCGGGGCAAGGGCGATGAAAATTGCTATTGAGGATGCAGGTTTGAATCCGGAAGACATCCAATATGTGAATGCCCACGGAACGAGTACGCCATACAATGACAAATATGAAACAATGGCAGTCAAAGAAGTCTTTGGCGATCATGCTAATAAACTAGCATTAAGTTCAACTAAGTCCATGACAGGCCATATGTTAGGGGCAGCCGGTGGGGTCGAAGCAATATTCACGATTCAGGCAATCAGGGACAGCATATTGCCTCCAACGATCAATATTGAAACACCAGACCCTGAGTGTGATTTGGACTATGTTCCGAATAAAGCAAGGAAGTGCGAAATTAATGCCGCCATCAGCAATTCACTTGGATTCGGTGGACATAACGCTACTATTCTTTTCAAAAAATATTAATAAATTAAATTGAAGTAAGAGCAGATCTCTTGGGATCTGCTCTCAGACTGTAGACAAACTCGATGAAAATCGAGTTTGTCTATTTTTGTGCGCCCGGCATGGGTGCAATCTATAGGGTGAAAGTCCCGAACCATGAAGGCAGTAGTAGTGGTTAGCT